>CAYRRL010000459.1:0-2867 GCA_964426665.1 uncultured Ferruginibacter sp.
AACATTCAAATTTAAAAAGCTTAACATACAGGTTCCCGGCTCAAAAAGCCGGGAATTTTTTTTGAAATGAAAACAAGGGTATCCATACAAGGTTTTGAAGGGAGCTTCCACCAGGAAGCAGCCCGGCTTTTTTACGGGAAATCCGTAGAAGTAATTTGTTGTGCCACTTTCAGGGAGGTGATAAAAATTGCCGGCAGTAAAAAAGAAAGCGAGGGCGGCGTAATGGCAATTGAAAACTCAATAGCCGGCAGCATTTTGCCCAATTATAACCTGCTGCAAAAAAGCTCCCTTAAAATTATTGGCGAAGTGTATTTGCAGATAAAACAAAACCTGCTGGTAAACCCCGGCGTAAAATTATCTGATATTAAAGAAGTGCATAGCCACCCAATGGCCATACAGCAATGCCTTGACTATTTAGATAAACATAACTGGCGCATTGTGGAAACAGAAGACACGGCTTTAAGTGCAAAACATATCCAAAAGCACCACAGCAAGCATATTGCGGCCATCGCAAGCAAATTGGCGGCAGAAATTTATAACCTTGACATCATTGTGCCGGGTATACAATCGTTAAAAAATAATTATACCCGTTTCTTGATCTTAAAAAGGGAAGAGGAAGCAACAGAAGCAAATGATGCAAATAAAGCCTCAATCAATTTTAATACAGACCATTCAAAAGGAAGCCTGGCAAAAGTGCTGAACACGATTGCCGATGCCGGTATTAATTTAAGCAAACTGCAAAGCATGCCGATACCGGGCAGCGATTTTAAATATTCATTCCATGCGGATATGGAATTTGATACGAAACAGCAGTTGAACGGTGCATTGGAAAATATTAAAGGGCAAACGGAAGCGTTGAATGTGTTGGGGGTTTATAAAAACGGAAGAAGTAAATAATTTTAAATACACGAATTCGAGCGAATTGCACTAATTCAAAAAAACATTTCGATGATTCAAAAGCAATTCGTGTAATTCATTTCAATTAGTGTAATAGAAAAAATAAAATGGAAACAGCAAAAAGATTAGATGGTATAGGCGAATATTATTTCTCTCAAAAATTGAGGGAGATAGACGGTATGAACAAAGCCGGTAAAAATGTATTGAACCTTGGTATTGGCAGCCCGGATTTGCCACCGCACCCGGATGTAATTAAAACATTGTATGAAGAGGCATTAAATCCAAGCCAACATGCATACCAGAGTTATAAAGGCAGCCCTGTATTGAGAAGTGCTGTTGCTGCATGGTATAAAAAATGGTATGCAGTTGATTTGAATGCCGAAACAGAAATACTGCCATTGATAGGAAGCAAGGAAGGCATTATGCATATCTGCATGTCGTACTTTCAGGAAGGCGATGCAGTGCTTGTGCCAAACCCTGGCTACCCAACGTATGCAAGTGCAGTAAAAATTTCGGGTGCAGCTCCTTTGTATTATGAATTAAAAAAAGAGAATAATTATTTTCCGGATTTTGCAGAAATAGAAAAGCAGTTAGCTGGTGCAAACGCAAAAGCAATGTTTGTGAACTACCCACAAATGCCCACTGGGCAACTGCCAACGAAAAAAATGTTTGAACAATTAGTGTCATTTGCAAAGAAGAATAACATTTTACTGGTTCATGATAACCCTTACAGTTTTATTTTAAATAATAGCCCAATGAGTTTGTTAAGTATTGGTGGCGCTAAAGATGTAGCAATTGAATTAAACTCTTTAAGCAAATCGCATAATATGGCAGGCTGGAGGATTGGGATGCTGGTTGGTGCGAAAGATAAAATTGATGATGTGCTGAAATTCAAAAGCAATATGGACAGCGGCATGTTTTTGCCTGCGCAATTAGCTGCAGCAAAAGCATTGGAGTTAGGGAAGGAATGGCATTATGAAGTAAATGCCGTTTACACAAAAAGAAGGGAAAAAGTTTTTGAATTGTTGTCTTTGTTAGATTGTGAATACGACACAACACAAGCAGGAATGTTTGTATGGGCATCAATTCCTTCAAAGTATAAAGATGGTTTTGAGCTGAGCGATGAAGTGTTGCATGATGCCAATGTATTCATAACGCCTGGTGGAATTTTTGGCAGCGCAGGCGATGGCTATATACGAGTAAGCTTATGCAGCACCGAGCAAAAATTTGAAGAAGCAATAACAAGAATAAAAGAATCAGTAATCAGTAAACAGCATGTTTGATAATGTTGCCATAATAGGTGTTGGCTTAATAGGCGGCTCACTGGCATTGGCTTTAAAAGAAAAAGGCTTTGCTAAAAAAGTGATTGGTGTTGGCAAATCAAAAGCCAGCCTTGACAAAGCAATTGGCCTGGGATTAATAGATGAAGCATTGCCATTGGAAGAAGCGGTAAAGCAAAGCGATTTTATTTATGTATCTATCCCGGTGGATGCAACACTGCCGGTAATGAAACAGGTGATGGATTTGATAAATGAAAAACAAATTGTAGCTGATGGCGGCTCAACAAAATTTGCATTGTGCGATATGGTGAAAACCCATCCGATGCGGAACCGTTTTGTAGCAACCCACCCAATGTGGGGCACAGAGTACAGCGGACCGGAAGCTGCGGTGAAAGGCGCTTTTGCCGGCCGTGCCTGCGTGGTGTGTGAAAAAGAAAAAAGCGATGCAGCAGCTGTGGATATAGTGGAAACAATCTATAAAGCGCTTGGCATGCACATTATTTACATGGACGCTAATGCACACGACATCCATGCGGCGTATGTTAGCCATATATCGCATATCACTTCTTTCGCTTTGGCTAATACAGTGCTGGAAAAAGAAAGGGAAGAGGATGCTATTTTTGAGTTGGCAGGCGGCGGTTTTGAAAGCACAGTTCGGTTGGCAAAAAGCAACCCTGCCATGTGGGCGCC
>CAYRRL010000460.1:0-2865 GCA_964426665.1 uncultured Ferruginibacter sp.
AAACTAAATGGCAAAGGTTTTTTGAAAAGTTTTTTGGATTTTTTCAAAAAAAGAACCCGTGAAAGCTATAAGATACCTTCACGGGCTAAACCAAATGGCGAATCAAAGCCTGCTAATGCAGCACCGTTAAGTTGCCACCCGAAGCAAGCGTAATATTGGCGCCTACGCCAAGGCTTAAACTACGGATGGTGATATTGGTGCTGATTACTACATTCGCACCGGCTGGTATTACTACATCGGTATTTGTATCAGGCAATTTACCGCAACTCCAGTTTTGAGGGATTTCCCAATTGTTGCCAAATGTGCCAGCCCATGTGTTTTGAAACTTCAACGTAAACTCATGGCTGCCGCCTTCATCCACCACACAGCGGTATTTGTAACCAAAGTAGGAAGTCGGATACCCTCTTATAGTAAGGGTGGCTGTGTTGGTGCCACCATAGGTTATATTTTCCGGCAGGTTGCCGTAATTAAAATTTTCATATAACCTTACAAAACCACTGCCTGAATTAACCTGCCAGCTATAATTAGTTCCGGTTATATTAGATGTAATGGTTGCACTGTCGCTGGGCGGGCACACAAATGCTGAAGCGGAATCAAGATCCGCAAATATAGCCCTGATAGTGTGATTTTGCCTTACCTCATTGAAAGTGTAAGTATTGTATGCACCCCACGAAACACCATCTACAATAACATCTAATATGGAATAACCTGGCGCAGCGGTAAAAGTATATGCCTTGCTGCTTCCGTGATTAACTGTTGAATTGCCAACAGAGCTTATGCTGCCGTTAGGCCCTGCTGATGCAGTGATAGTATAAGTATCGATGGCAAATGTAGCGCTGATGGTATGTGATGCTGCCAGATTGGTAAAGGTATAATTGCCGCTGCTGATGGCGGCTGCATTGCTTACCCCATCCACCAGCACATTTGCGATATGGTAACCGTAATACGTTTTAATTCTAAAAGTTTGATTTATGCCTGATGGATATAAAATACCTCCATCAGGGTTGATGCTTCCATTAGCACCGGCAGATGAAATAATGGCAAAGTTGGGCGAAGAACTCGGAAGTTTCACCACCCAAAAATCACTGCCGCCATGATTGCCTGTAACCTCCCCTGAATTGGCAACAGCTTTGCCAGCCACGATATAACTGCTATCCGTTAAACATTCCCCCCAATTGGCAATATCGGCGCCTGTACTTCCCATTAACCGTTGCCATACAAGATTACCTGTACTGTTCAATTTTGCCAACCAATAATCACTGCTGTCACTCTGGCTGCCAGGCAGGTTATGAAGCGATGTATACCAATTATTGCTGTAACCTGTTATCAAAAATCCATTATCGGGAGTTGTAGCGATAGTAGATATGTTCGCCCCTTGAACGGAAAGTGTAGAAGTCCACTCAGGCGACATTGTTTTACTATATTTCCTGAGTAAAAAGTTAGATAAGTCTTCCGGATCCATATATACGATTGTGCAACCACCATCGTTGGCTGGTGCGGCTGCGAAAATTGGAGGCTGGGCCTGAGCTGAAAATGTTTGGCCACCAATATAAACCCCTGCACTATTTACTTTTGTGATAGAAGCATAACTTGGACCAACATATGGAGTATAAGTACTATATATAAAACCGCTATCATTTGTTTGGCGAATAAATTTAATTGAGGTGCCCTCGCAAAACGGACAGCCATTGAGAAAAGTTCTTTGCCATTGAATTTCCCTTGCGTTATTTAATTTAAAGATCCATGCCAGACCAAGTCCGCCATCATTTGGACCGTATACACCTTTACAGATAAATCCTCCATCAAAAGTTTCTTCAATATAATCCAAGTAATCCCCACTCGAACTCCCAAAGCATTTTTGCCATTCTATCGTACCAACGTTATTCAATTTAACCACCCATGCTTCACTATATCCATGGCTACCGGAAACATCTCCATCATTTGAGCCGGTGCTTGCTCCCATTATATACCCTCCATCAGTGGTAGTCCTTATACTACCAAAAGTTTCATTGCCCGTGCCGCCATATGTTTTCTGCCATTCAATATTGCCGGCTGCATTTAATTTCACAACCCAGCAATCTTTACCGCCATGGTTACCCGTAACATCTCCATCATTTGATGAGGTGGTGCCGCCAACAATATATCCACCATCGCTGGTTGGCTGTATTGTTTTTGCTTCTTCAGCGCCTGTGCCGCCTAAAGATTTTTGCCATGTGATGCCGGGAGATTGTGCATAACAAAGTGAACAGGCTATTATGCATAAAATGAATAGGAAAGCTTTTCTCATAAAATCGTTTTAGGCAGAAGATAAAGAATAAAAGTACTTAGCAATTTATAGCAAAGATTGACCGCTACCGGACTATAATTATTCTAAGGAGTCTTCTGTCTTAATGCAAAACAACTAAGTTTATCCCTGTATTAACTGTTACCTGCGCATTGCCTTTAACTGTAAGTGTATTACAGGTTGCATCAATATCAACTGTTACATTATTTCCCACCGTCACATCTGCACCAGCAGGCGGCACTGCATTTCCATACCATGTTGCTGGGTTGCTCCAGTTGCCATTCTTAACTGTATAATAGCTATTGATGAAATTGGATTTTACTTTGAATAGCACCCTTCCAATTGACATATACCATGATGAATCCCGGTAATACATTTTGTTATAACGGCTAGCACTGATAGCTTTAAATTTATTGCTGTTCCAGTCATAAAGGTATTTTGGTGAATTTTGTATATTCCTGTAAAAGCAAATACTTCCGTCGGCTCCCAATCCATCGCCGAAGTCATTTATAATACTGGATGTTGAATAAAAAGTTTTTTGGCTCTTTATGCCAGTTGTGTCTCTCAACCATATTTGCTCC
>CAYRRL010000461.1:0-2860 GCA_964426665.1 uncultured Ferruginibacter sp.
AAATTGATAGAGTAGGAAACATTAGCGTTATTCAATGGAAAGGTTTCAACTAATTAACTTAATCAGATTAACCCATGAACCGCTCCCACTTCCTCCAGCGCCTTATAGCCATTGCCGGTTACGGCAATTTCAAGCTACAGGCGCTTGTTCCAAAAAGAAAAATTTACCTGCTGCAGTTTTTTGTAGCTGGCTTCCGCTTTCATAAAGGCATGGAGCTGTTGCCATATATGGAAGTAAACGATTTGCTTGAACTGAGAAGAGAGCCCGAAAACGAACATGACGATTGTGCCATTGCCCTCTACTGGCAGCAGGAAATGATTGGCTACATACCGGCAAGCTCAAATGAAATGCTGGCAAAATTGTTAGATGCTCAGGCATTGCCATTACTGGGTATGATAACACATTTGAACAGGGAAGTGAAACCATGGGAGAACGTAGTGGCAGCAGTTTATTTTTTGCAGGATGAAACGGTGGAAATACCTGCTTATGCATCTTACCTAAAGCAAGTGACACAGCCAGAATATACCACAACAAAAAAAGCAACAAAGGATAAATTGTTTGAAGATGTATTTGACTATGATAACCGTATTGTAGATGTGGCTGCAATAACAATACCACCAATCAAAAAATATTTTCAGCAATACCACGAAAGGGATAAAAGAAGACAGGTAATGTACAATGGCAAAGCCTATACACATGTACCCACCGATGATATTTATACTTATATGTATAATGTAAACCCTATTGAATGGGTAACAGCTGATAATGGGCAGGAATATATTTTGTTTGAATTTGTTGCTTAACAGAGGTGACACCTTTTAAAAAGGTGTCACCTCTTTAAAACCATACACTGCTAATATGATAAAACGCACCATCTGCATCGAAAACCCCTGCTTTTTAAAATACAGCAACCAGCAACTGTTAGTAAGCTATAGCAATGTAGATGGCATGGAGCACCGCCCCGATAAAACAGTACCGATAGAAGACCTCGGCATGTTAGTACTGGAGCATGGGCAAATCATCATTACACATTACCTGCTTGATAAGCTTGCCAGCGCCAATGTAGCTGTGGTAACCTGCAACGATACCCACCACCCCACCGGCCTGCTAATGCCGCTTGAAGGCAATACCCTGCAAAGTGAAAGATTTAAATACCAGGTAGAAGCAACAGAGCCGCTTAAAAAACAACTATGGCAACAAACCGTAAAAGCAAAAATAAGCAACCAGTGTGCAGTGCTTAAAAAGTGGGATAGCAAATGGCTGCTGTTAAAAAACCTTGCAGACAGTGTAAAAAGCGGTGATGCAGACAATAACGAAGCCATCGCAGCAGCACACTACTGGCAAAACCTTTTTCCACCAGCCTGGATGTTTTACAGAAAACGGGACGGCGTGCCGCCAAACAACTTACTCAACTATGGCTACGCCATCATAAGAGCCGGCATGGCAAGGGCAATAGTAGGTGCAGGGCTGCTGCCCACACTTGGCATATTTCACCGCAACAGGTACAATGCCTATTGCCTTGCCGATGATATGATGGAACCCTACCGCCCTTTTGTAGATATGGTGGTGAGGGGCATTATACATAAGACATCGGCGGTAGAAAAACTGTCGCAGGAACACAAAGTGGCATTGCTGAATGTGCTAAGCACAGATGTATTACTAAATGGAGAGAAAAGCCCGCTGTTAATAGCGATGCAGCGCACGGCAGCATCGCTGGCAAAATGCTATACTAACGAAAGCCGGAAGGTACTGCTGCCAGAAATGCCATAACAAGAGGTGCCACCTTTTAAAAAGGTGGCACCTCTTACGAAAAATACTATGATATGAAAGACAAATATGCTGCAAGTTTTTATGAAGGCGGTATTTTCCATGTGTACAACCGCACCAATAATAAAGACCTCCTTTTTGCGAATGAAGGAAACCAAATTTATTTCTTAAAGCAGTACGCAAAATACCTTTCGCCATTTGTAGATACATTTTGCTGGAGCCTGTTGCCAAATCATTTTCATATTTTAATACAGGTAAAAACCACAGATGAAATTTTACGGCACCTTAATGGGCTTGAAAAGAACATATTAAAACCAGTTGAGAAAAAACTTATCTGTGGCGAAGCAACTTTAGATGAATTAATGGAACTTGAATGGAAACGTTTTTTTAATTCGTATGCCATGGCTTACAACAAGCAGCAAGACAGAAAAGGCAACCTTTTTAACCGGGCCTTTAAACGGGTGGAAGTAAATAAAGACAGCCATTTTACACAGGCAGTAGTGTACATACATGCCAATGCCCAAAAACATAAGCTATGCAAAGATTTTACAAAGCACAGATGGTCTTCGTGGCATACAATAATAAGCACAAAACCAACATTGCTGTGCAGGGATAGGTTGCTGGATTGGTTTGGCGGCCTGGAAGAATGTATTAAAGCACATCAAGGCATGTCAAAATATTATTACGAAAGCGATATAGCTATTGAAGAATAAAATAAGAGGTGCCACCTTTTGAAAAGGTGGCACCTCTGGCCAAACATGCAAAACCGCCTAAACGCATACCGCATTATGTGGGTACTTGTATTTTACGACCTGCCAACCGAAACCAAAAAGGAACGGAAAGTTGCCAGCGACTTCCGCAAGAAGATACTGGCCGATGGCTTTGCGATGTTCCAGTTTAGCCTGTACCTCCGCCATTGCGCCAGTATGGAAAATGCCGAAGTGCATGTAAAGAGGGTAAAAAAAATACTGCCCGAAAAAGGCAAGGTGGGCATAATGACCGTAACCGATAAGCAATTTGGTATGATGGAGATATTCCACGGGCAAAAATTAGCCGAACCCGGAAACATCCCCCAGCAACTGGAACTGTTTTA
>CAYRRL010000462.1:0-2853 GCA_964426665.1 uncultured Ferruginibacter sp.
CACGAAGCAAAGGCAAAATTTTTAAAAGAGTTTAGTGAAAGGAAGGAGTTTATAGAAAAGACAATTACCGAGCAGGGCAAGATGACGGAAGCCTTGCAGGAGAAAATCAACAACGCCACCACCATTGCCGGGCTGGAAGATATTTACCTGCCCTACAAACTCAAACGAAAAACAAAAGCACAAACGGCAAAGGAAAACGGGCTGGAGCCTTTAGCCAATTTGTTGCTGGAGCAAAAAGATATTGATGTAACAGCAACGGCGGCAACATTCATCAATGATACAGTAGCGGATGCAGATGCCGCCCTGCAGGGCGCCAGGGATATTATTGCGGAGATGGTGAACGAGGATGCCACCGTGAGGGCAAAGATGAGGCGGCTGTTTGAAACCGAAGCCACTATGCAGAGCAAGGTAATTGCCGATAAAGAAACCGAGGCGATTAAATACAAAGACTATTTTGATTTTACAGAGCCCATACACAAAGCGCCATCGCACAGGGTGCTGGCAGTGCTGAGGGGTTTTTTAGAAGGCTACCTGCGCCTGGCCATTTCACCGGAAGAAGAAAAAGCTTTGGAGATAATTGATGAGTTGTATGTAAAAGGCATGAGCACCTGCAGCGATCAAATCCGTAAGGCTATAAAAGATTCATACAGGAGATTGCTCCAGCCAAGTTTGGAAACAGAATTCCGCACGGCATTAAAAACAAAAGCTGATGAGGAAGCCATTACTGTATTTGCAGAAAACCTGCGCCAATTGTTATTGAGCTCGCCATTGGGCAGCAAAAGGATTTTAGCCATTGACCCTGGCTACCGAACCGGTTGCAAAGTGGTGTGCCTGGATGAAAAAGGCAGCCTGCAAAAAACAGAGTTGATATTCCCACATGAAGCCAACCGGGTGCATGCTGAAGAAATAAAAATTAAAAATTTAGTAGAGCAATATGGCATTGAAGTATTTGCCATTGGCGATGGCACAGCCGGAAGGGAAACAGAGCAGTTCATAAAAAAACTAAACCTTGGCCTGCCCATCTTTTTAGTGAATGAAGATGGCGCTTCTATTTATTCTGCTTCTGAAATTGCCAGGGAAGAATTCCCCAATGAAGATATTACGGTACGTGGCGCCGTGAGTATTGGCAGGAGGCTGATGGACCCATTGGCGGAATTGGTAAAGATTGACCCGAAGAGCATTGGGGTGGGGCAGTACCAGCATGATGTGAACCAGTTTCGCCTGAAAGAAAGGCTGGATGCCACGGTGGTAAGTTGTGTAAACAATGTGGGCGTAAACTTAAATACTGCCAGCAAACATCTGTTGAGTTATGTAAGCGGCATTGGCGCTTCTATTGCTGATAATATTGTGAAACACAGGAACGAGATTGGCAAATTCACCAGCCGCAAGCAATTGCTGGATGTGCCAAGGCTTGGCAACAAAGCGTACGAGCAATGCGCTGGTTTTCTCCGCATAAAAGATGGCGATGATATTTTAGATGACAGCGCTGTGCACCCGGAAGCCTACACAGTGGTGCAAAGCATTGTAAAAGACTTGGGCGCTGATGTAAAATCAATCATCGGCAATGAAACATTGTTAAAAACTGTTGACGCAAAAAAATACGCCACAGAAACAATCGGCGAACTTACTATCAAAGACATTTTAAACGAATTAAAAAAGCCGGGGCTTGACCCAAGGGCGGAAGCGCAGGCTTTTGAGTTTGCTGCTATTTATAAAATAGAAGATGTGCAGATTGGGATGGAAGTGCCTGGTGTTGTGACGAACATTACAAGATTTGGCGCTTTTGTTGATATTGGCGTAAAGCAGGATGGCCTGGTGCATGTGTCTGAAATATCCCACACTTATATTACCGACCCGAATGAGGCATTAAAGCTGAACCAGAATGTAAAAGTGAAAGTAATGGATATAGATGTGGCAAGAAAGCGCATTGCTTTATCCATCAAACAAACACAGGAGCCGCCGGCAAGGAAACAATTCAATAAGCCAAAAGGGCAATTGCATAGCAAGCCAAAACCAGAGCCGACGATGAATGATGCGTTGGCGGCGTTGAAGAATAAGTTTGGGAAGTGATTTTTTCACGCCAAGAGGCAAAGGAAGCAGAGGCGCCAAGAAACTTTGCTTCTTATTTTTACTTTGCGCCTTTGCGTGCAAATTTATTCAGCAAGCCAATAAACTCTTCCCGGCCAATCATCCCTGTACCAAGGCTTTCCAAATGTTCTGTGTACACCTGGCAATCTATCAGCGCAACACCTTCTTTTTGTAATTGCTGCACATAATTGATAAATGCAAATTTGCTGGCATTGCTTTGTTTGCTGAACATGCTTTCGCCAAAAAATACATTGCCCATGCGGATGCCATATAAGCCGCCAACCAACTCCCCATTCATCCATGCTTCGGCACTGTGGGCAAATCCAAGTGTATGTAATTCGGTGTAGGCTTTTTGCACAGCAGCTGTTATCCATGTGCCGTCTTGGCCGTTGCGTTCAATCGTTTTGCAGTTTTGTATTACCTGAGCAAATGCTCTGTTGATAGTGAACCTGAATTTGCCATTGCGCAAAACAGCCTGCATACTCTTGCTTATTTTCAAATCATCAGGAAATAAAACAAACCTTGGATCGGGGCACCACCAAATAATTGGCTCGTCTTCATTGTACCAGGGAAAGATGCCGCTGCGGTAAGCCAGCAGCAAACGCTCTGTGCTTAAGTCGCCGCCAATGGCCACAATGCCATTTTCATCAGCGGCTTCCACAGGCGGAAATGAAATTTCTTTCCCTAAAATGTACATGTGATTAAAAAATCCGTTTACTTAGTGATTCCACAATCTATAGTCTGCCTATTTTAAATAAAACTATC
>CAYRRL010000463.1:0-2846 GCA_964426665.1 uncultured Ferruginibacter sp.
AAAATCAGGCTGGCGGAATTACAAAGTATCAACCCAGCAGATAAGAAGGTAATTACTGATATTGGCAGCTTTGAGTATGATGTTTTAGTGATTGCTACTGGCGCTGATACCAATTTCTTTGGCAACGCCAGTTTAGCCAACAATGCCTTCCCAATGAAAAGCACCGTGGAGGCATTGCAGATACGCAACAAGCTGCTGAACAATTTTGAAGAAGCGACAGCAACAAAAAACAGCAGGGGTTTGCAAAGCCTGATGAATATTGTGGTAGTAGGCGGCGGCCCAACAGGCGTGGAGCTAAGCGGCGCTATAGCCGACATGAAACGCTACCAATTGCCAAAAGATTACCCCGAGCTTGATTTCAGCCAGATGAAAATTTACTTATTGGAAGGCACAGGCAAAACATTGGCTGCCATGAGTGAAAAATCAAGCGCTAACTCAAAAAAATATTTAGAAAAACTGGGTGTAACACTTTTAACGAACACCTTGTTGAAAGACTATGACGGCGAAAAAATAACCTTACAGGACGGAAATACAATACCAACAAAAATGGTGATTTGGGCGGCAGGCATTAAAGGCAATGTGCCTGAAGGCATCAACAAAGACATGATTGCACGAGGCAACAGGATTAAAACAAACAGGCAATGCCGTGTGCAGGGTTTTGAAAATATTTATGCCATTGGCGATGTGGCTTATATGGAAGAACCTGCCTGGCCTAACGGCCACCCGCAGGTTGCGCCCGTTGCAATGCAACAAGCAGATTTGATTGCTGATAATTTGAAACGCATCGAAATGAAAAGCAGCAGTAAAACATTAAAAGACTTTGTGTACAACGACAAAGGAAGCATGGCAACGGTTGGCCGCAACCTGGCTGTGGTGGATGTGCCAATCCCGAAAGCTTTCGGGACTAAATTACATTTCAGCGGCCTCTTTGCGTGGATGATATGGATGGGGCTGCACCTGATGCTGATATTGGGAGTTAAAAACAGGTTTTTTGTTTTTTGCAACTGGCTGTACAATTATTTTACTTACGACCAGAATTTGCGTTTGATATTTAAACAGTTTTACAGGGAAAAGAAATAAGGAAGTTGTAAGGCGCCCGATTAGATTAATTACTGTTCACTTACCGCCAACCGATTTTAAAAACTGCTTTGCCCTTACTTTAAAGGCAGCCGTTTGCCTTGGCAATTGTTCTTCAATCAACAATTTTACTTCAGGAATGATTTCCGGGTATTGCTTGGCCAAATTGCCCAGCACCGTTAAAGAAAAAGCTTTGATGGCAACCGCTTCCTTTGGGTTTTCAAGGTATTCAAAACAAATGTTCATCACGCCGCCCTGGTATTTTTCCGGTATACCAACATGCTGCAATAAACGGACAGAGTTCCGCTTGATGGCACCATGCAGCCCCTCCCTTTGCAAATTCTTCAGGAGCTTGCCGAAATTATTGTTGATAAACTTTGGATGCCGCATTACGCAATTACTCACTGGCCAGGCAGCCCTTTGTGCCACACGGTATTCGCCTGTAAGAAACAAATGGAATAATTCATTGAAACGTTGTTGTGAGCCACCCACCCATTCCACAATTTTATTGCATTGTGCTTTGGAATGTTCTTTTAATATTTCTTCCCGGAGCTTCATGTTACTCCTGATAGAGGATTAAAGAATTTATACTGCGGGCTTCAGCAGTTAAAGAGTACTGCTTATCGCCTCCTAAAGCATTTTTCCATTTGCCTGCTGGCAGCTTGATTGTGCTGGGCTCTTTGTTCCCGTTATAAGCAACAAATATTTTCTTCCATTTATCTTTTGCTGCCAAGCCATTAATTGTAAAAACAACTGTGCCTGCTTCTGCTTTATTATCAAACTGAATAAATTGTTTTATTTGCTGGCTGCTTGCTAACCTGAATGCAGGATGCTCTTTACGTAATTGCACCAATGCTTTTACATAATCGAACACTTCCTTATTTTCTTTTTTTAAACTCCAGTCAATAGCATTGATGCTATCCCCGGCATTATAAGAATTTTCAACACCATGTTTGCTTCTAAAAAATTCCGTGCCCGCATGCAAAAAAGAAATGCCTTGCGAAGTCAACACTATCGTCAAAGCAAGCTTGTGCATTTTCCCCAAATCTTCTTTTGAAGCGCCCGGGCAACTCAATTTTAATTTATCCCATAATACATTGTTGTCGTGGCATTCGCAATAGCTCACCGTATTCCACGGTTCCCTTGCATAAGCTTTCTTTGAATAATTTACTTTTTTAAAATTTACCTGTGGGTGGTTGCAGGCAGCAGCCACGCCGAACTTAATGCTCTCCTCCATCCCTGCTTTACCGCTGGCAAAACCTCTGTCCTTTATATCAAATACGCTTCCTTTAATGCCATCCCTTATATCATCACTGAATACAGCAATATGATTTAGCCTTGAAGCATTTGCTTTCAATGCCCTCAAATTATCCGGCAACGGCGAAGCGCCTGCTGTCCATCCTTCCCCATACAATAAAATATCAGGCTTAATTTTTCTCAACTCCGCAGCAATCAAATTCATAGTGGCAATATCATGCACGCCCATTAAATCAAAACGAAAACCATCAATATGGTATTCCTTCACCCAATACAAAACACTTTCTACAATAAACTTCCGCATCATCGGCATTTCGCTTGCCGTTTCATTGCCGCATGCTGTTGCGTCTGAAAAACTTCCATCTGCTTTGTGCCTGAAATAATACCCCGGTACCAACTGTTCAAAATTGGATGTTTTTGCATTGGCAACATGGTTATACACCACATCCATCACCACCCTTAATCCATTTTTATGAAAAGCAGCAATCATTTGCTTCAGTTCTTTTATCCTT
>CAYRRL010000464.1:0-2818 GCA_964426665.1 uncultured Ferruginibacter sp.
AATACATTCCTAACTCTTCATGATTGATAGCATTTTCTTTTAATGATTTGATGATTGCAACCGGAGTTTTGTTATCGCCATTTCTTTGCAATGCCAATGCAATCATTGCCTGCATATACTTTCCATTGCTCAACCAATATTTTTTTGCCTGTTGCTGGTAATACGCCACAGCTTTTTGCGATGCATCTGCAATAGGCGTTTCAGTAAAGAAACTACGCATGTATAAATACTGGATAGCAGTGTATGAAAGATTATTTTGGCTGAGTTTTACTTTATTCTTCACCAACCAATCATAGTCTTCTTTTATTTTTTTATCCAGATACGGGATGGCTTTTTTTGCAATCATCATCACTTCTTTTTGCTGCTGGCTTTGGTTGATTGTTAAAGCATTCAGTTTTCTTAAATGCCCAATGCCGGTGATGATATACTGTGTAATATACCTGTCGTCTGGCCCGCCTTTGAACCAAACAAAACCGCCATTGCTGCTTTGCATTTCTTTCAGCTTGCTTAATGCTTTGTCTGTTTCGCTGCCCATCTTCACCATGTCAAACAACAAAGCAATATTCTTTTTTTGCTGTGCTTCATTTTGTGCGTCCATCACCCAGGGAGTTTCCTGCAGCAAAGCAGATTTTAATTCTTCATTTTTTTCAAGATTCGACAGCAACGCTGCGGTATCAAGTGTTTTCCATTTTTCAAAAACTGCTTTTATTTTAGGAGCGGAGTTGCTTATATAAGAAGCCAGTGTGTTTGCATAATACCTGTTGAAAGTTTGCTCTGCACATTCATAAGGGTATTCCATTAAATAAGGCAAAGCCTGCACTGCATACCAGGCAGGGTTGCTGGTGTATTCAACAGTCAATGCATGATTGCTGATAGTTTTGCTTTTGCCACTGTTCAACAATTTTTCAAATTTGAAATCTTTCTTTGTAGTGTTCCTCAAATTCAACGGCATGCTTTCTGTAACCAATGTCCTATTGGTGAGGACAGGCAAACTCATTTCTTCTCCATCGCTGAAATCATTTGCTTTGGCAACAATGCGGTAAGTCAATGCGCTGTTGAAATTAACAGGGATTTCTATTGTGTATTTCACTGCTGTGCTTTGCCCTGCTTTCACTGTGAAGTTTTGTGAAGGAGAAACATTTTTAAAAGATGCATCAGCAGGTTTGTTAGTGGCAGCATCTAATAATTCTAAAACGGCATTCCCAGTAATATCATTCTCACTCAGGTTTACAATCTTGGCGATGAATTCCATTTTGTCGCCTTCCCTCATAAACCTTGGCGCATTGGGCTGCACCATCAATGGCTTTTGTGTTACCAGTGTTTTTTCTGCATAGCCGCTTTTTAAATCTTTGGTATGTGCCAGCGCCATCAGTTTCCATTGCGTTAATGCTTCGGGCAGCGTAGCACTGAAAGAAACATTGCCTTCTGCATCCGTGGTTAAATCGGGGAAGAAGAAAGCTGTTTCGTTGAAGTTTTTGCGGATTATAACTGCTTCGTTTCCTTTTTGTTGTTCTGTTTTTTTGTTTTCGATGCTGTCTTTTAATTTCTCTCCCATAACATACATTTCATCGCCCCTTGTATAATAACCTTTGCTTACATCCAAGCCTGCTGCCTTTCCTTCTAATGCTTCGGAAGCATTAGCCATTTTCGCAGGTGCAAATTGTAATTGGCTTACTGGCGCAGACACAGTTTTTCTTGCTATTACATTGCCGAGTCGATCATATAGGCCGTCGTAGTCAACATCATATAAATAAGTAGAAATCTGGTCATAACTTTTTTTGATTTCTAATTGCTCATAGTGATAATCTGAATGCTCTTCAGATTTATTATTATTAAATGAATTTGCAATCCAGTTAATATTTTTAAATAATCTTGGCCAAATGTTTATCCTTCCCCAATTATGCCCTTTAAACTGGTCCAAACTTGCATCATACATTCCAGCCAACATTTCAGCACTCACTCTTTCTCCTTTGTTGCCGCTTATTTTTACCGTCCATTTTTCATTGGCGCCGGGCAATAATTTATCCCGGAAACTTTGGTAAGAAATATTGAGTTCTTTATTACTCCATGGTATTTCAAAATTTTCATTGCCGCTATATACACGGTTGTGTTTTACAAAAGCATAACTCATGGCCATGCCGCCACGGTCATTTTCAGTTACGGTAATTTCATTCGTAAAAGGTTTGGTTGGTTGTATGGCTGCATAATTCACATCGCTGTTATTATCCATTTTTGAAATGGTATGAATGAGCCACACATTATCAAAGCCTGTTTTAATGTCGTAGTTGATTTTTTCTCCTGGCTCTGCCTTTACTTTGGTAACATTTACTGTAATTGGTTCAGTGTTTGTTGTTTCATCGCCTGTAAGCAACACATATTTCTCTGCTTTCACATCTTCGCCATATTTATCTTTCCCAAACGCAGTCACTTTATACCAGCCTGCTCCAAACGAGAAACCAGAAACGAGAAACGGTTTATTAGAAGAGTCAGTTTTATCAAACACTTTATCTCCAACAGTATAATGCTGCACTTCATTCTCATTCTTGTAAATATCATAAGGAAACAAACCATAGTACTCATCCTTGCTCATCACAAACTGGTCGGGCTGCTCCCAATACCTTTCCCTGAAAATTTTTCCGGGGCTTTTTAACTGCTGGATAGTTACAGTCACGTTTGCCTTCTCTTCAATATCATTCAGGTTGGTGCTTCTTACTAAAATATTTTTCAAGCTATCGGCAGGCAGTTTGTTATCCAATTTTATTTATAATTGCAATGATTGATACGCCACCGCCACAGAAGTTTCACCGCTTCTTGTTTC
>CAYRRL010000465.1:0-2818 GCA_964426665.1 uncultured Ferruginibacter sp.
TAAAATAATTAAAATAAGAAGCAATGAAAAAAGTATTGAAGCAAGCTCATCTGTTTAAAAGCTATTGCTTATAGCTGTGCTTTTTTGGCAGTAAGCCTTTGCAAACTGGCTACGATGCAGTGGAGCCTGCTAAAACAGGGAAAAAACGTTACTTTTGAGCACCTTAAAAATTTCAATGAAAAAGTTATTCCTGTTTCTTTTTTTGAGCTGTATCCTGCATGTGGCATTTGCCCAATCCACTTATACTTTTACTGGCAATGGGCTTTGGACTTTAGCATCCAACTGGAGAAATAGCATTATCCCGCCAGCAATACTCCCTGCAGGTTCCGCTATTAATATAAACCCACAGCCGGGCGGCAGTTGTGTACTAAATACTGCACAAACAATTTCACCGGGTGCTTTTTTAAACATTGCACCGGGTGCAAATTTTATAATTACCGGTACATTAAATGCAGTGAATGCCGACAGCACATTTACTGACCCACGTGACGGGCAGCAATATACCAGCAGGCGCATCGGCTCCCAGGTGTGGATGACAAAGAACCTTAATTATGCTGTTGACAGTTCGTGGAATTACATGAACAAACCCGGCAATGGCAGTGTGTATGGCCGTTTATATAATTGGTATGCCGCTAAGTCTGTGGTACCAGCCGGTTGGCACCTTCCTGTAATTGAAGAGTGGCAAATGCTTGAAGCTGCCCTTGGCGACACGGCAGGTGGCCAAATGAAATCTGTTACGCAATGGCTAAGCCCCAATCTGGAGGCTACCAACAGCAGCGGTTTTTCTGGCCTTGGCGGAGGTATAAGGGACCAAAATGGGAATTTTTATTATTTAGACAGTTATGGTATGTGGTGGAGTGCATCGCAAGATGCTGCGGATACGGCTAAAGCATATTACACCCAGCTTTTTTATAATGGCGGCAGCGTTTCAGTTAGTGAAGTAAGCCCTAAACTCTTTGGCTATAGTGTGCGGTGCGTAAAAAATGAATACCCAATAATATCTACAAATGCTCTTGTATCTGTAACCAATAACTCCGCTATAAGCGGTGGCAAAATATTAAATGATATTGGCAGTGCTATCACAACAAGCGGCATTTGCTGGGCCACACACAGCAACCCAACAACTTCAGATTTTGTAAGTGTTAATGCGGCAGGCACGCCTGCATTCACCAGCAATTTGATAAACCTGCTTCCTAATACTGTGTATTATGCCAGGGCTTATGCGGTAAACGCTATAGGCACAGGCTATGGAAATGAAATTAAATTTTCTACTTACGGCATATTGCCAACAGTAATAACAGATGTATTTTATCAGGACACAGCAGCATCTGCTACGTTTGGAAGCATTGTTGTAAACGAAGGCGGCTCTGCTGTAACTGCAACGGGTGTGTGCTGGAGCACCAGCCCTTCGCCAACTATCCTGAGCGATACTGTAATATTAGGCGCAGGGCTTGGCGAGTTTGACAGGTTTATGTCTTTTACGCCTGCTACTACATATTATGCAAGGGCTTTTGCAACAAATGCCACAGGCACCAGTTATGGCGATGAAGTAAGTTTTAGAACCTATGGCTATGCACCGAGGGTACATATTGTGGGGGTTCTAAGCGTTACTATAAGCTCAGCAAATATTGAAGTGCAAATTATACCGCATTCTGCCAGCCTTCCGGTAAACAGCCGTGGCTTATGCTGGAGCACCAGCCCTAACCCCACAATAGCTGACGCAAAAACCAGCAATGGTCCCGGCACAGGCGGGTTTAATACAGATATTGGAGCACTGTTGCCTAATACGCAGTATTATATAAGGGCTTATGTTATTACCAGCGCAGATACGGCTTACAGCAAACCAACTATTATAGTAACCGCCAAAAATTTACCTCAGGTAACTACACAAAGCGGTGTTCCCTCCAGCACGCTTACTTCAACCTCTGCAGTAACAGGCGGAACAATAGCAACCAATGCCTCCTACACTATACTTGCCCGTGGTGTATGCTGGAGCGCCACCAACACAGTACCGGGTATGGATGACAATGTTACAAATGAGGGAACTGGCTTTGGCACGTTCACAAGCGTTATTGGGGTTTTGGCGCCTGCTACCAGGTATTATGTAAGGGCGTATGCTATCAACAATTCAGGTATCGGTTTTGGCAATGTAAGCAGCTTCACAACACCTGCTAAGCCAGTTGTAACAACAACCGCCATTGACTCTGTTCTTACCACATCAGCCATTACAGGCGGCAATGTCACTAACGAAGCAGGCACGCCGGTAACGGCACGTGGGGTTTGCTATTCAACAACTGCTGCTCCAACCATCAGTAACACTAAAACGGTTAACGGTGCAGGCCTTGGCAGTTTCAACAGCCGGCTCACTGGCTTAACCCCTAATACTACTTATTATGCAAGGGCATACGCAACCAATAGCACAGGTACCAGCTATGGCAATGAAATAAGTTTTACAACCCTTTCATTATTGCCTTCTTTAATCACCACACCTATTACATCAATTACGCAAGACTCAGCATCATCCGGGGGCACCATTACATACGAGGGCACATCGCCAATATTAGCAAAGGGTATTTGCTGGTCTGTATCAAACAACCCAACCATTGCTAACAATAAAACAGTTGATGGCTCAGGCATCGGGGGCTTTACAAGTTCGTTTGGAGGAATGCTCCCGAATTTAACTTACTATGTGAGAGCGTATGCTACTAACAGTTCAGGCACGGGGTATGGAAACCAGGTACAGGTTACTAACCAAACGGCTGACAGCTTTTTTACAGACCCAAGAGACGGGCAGGTATATACATTCAAACATATCGGC
>CAYRRL010000466.1:0-2812 GCA_964426665.1 uncultured Ferruginibacter sp.
ACCAATCTGGCGCATCTCTACCTTTACTTTAAATTCGCCGGCATATACTTTAATGAGTTCACGGAAATCAACCCTGTCATCTGCTATATAAAAAAATGTTGCCTTCCTGCCATCTGCCTGAATTTCCACTTCAGCAATTTTCATTTGCAGGTTCAGTTGCTTGGCAATGGCACGGCTCCTTATCATTACATCCCTTTCACGGGCTTTGGTTTCTTTTAGTTTGCTTAAATCATTGTCGTTGGCACGGCGGAGTATCTTTTTTATTTCCGGGTTGTCTTCTTTGATATTATTTTTCTTCAATTGCAAACGCACCAGCTCGCCGGTGAGGTTTACGCTGCCCACATCAAAACCGCTTACGCCTTCCACGGCAATCATTTCGCCTTTTTCAAAAAAGTAATTGGTAGTATTCTTAAAGTAATCTTTACGGCTGCCGTTATTGAAACTTACTTCCACCATTTTGCAACTGCACTCCGGGTCGCTGAAAGGCAGGTTAGCCAGCCAGTCGTACACGTTCATGCGGTTGCAACTGCCGCTGGCACAACTGCCATGGCTTTTGCATCCACCCGGTGCACCCGTTCCGCAACTTCCACATCCCATATCTTAAAAATTGATAATTAAAAAATGATAATTAATAACGTTATGTGAGGTTTGGGAACCCGGCGATTGGACTGCTATATAGCTTCTCCCGATAGCTATCGGGAGGCGTCGCACTCTTGTACCATGTCTCTTTATGAGCGTGCATTTATACTATAAGCATTGATGAATATGGCAATGCCGTACAAGTGAGTGACACAACTATGATGAATATAGCGGAGAAAGCCTGTTACAAAACCCAACACACAACTCCATTCCACGCCTCGATCCAAAATCCTCAGTTGGTCAAAATTAAGGAATTGTTGCTGATAATATGGTGCAACTTGATGCTGAGGGCATGAAAAAGCATTTTGGCGTTGGCGTTGCGTTCAATATAGT
Source organism: uncultured Ferruginibacter sp. (assembly GCA_964426665.1). Classification (GTDB taxonomy): domain Bacteria; phylum Bacteroidota; class Bacteroidia; order Chitinophagales; family Chitinophagaceae; genus Ferruginibacter. The sequence continues at coordinate 973 of CAYRRL010000466.1, forward strand.
AACTGGCTTTGTCAAGCTCCTCAATAATGGCTTCCTGCTGGCCGATGCCGCTGAGCTTGTTGAGGCGCAAGGCAAAATCAAGTTCGTTGTTCATGCTTTCGGCGCCGGGCGGGATAAATTGGACACGGATAGCCATCTCCAGCAGGTGGGTAAAATATTTGAGGAACTGCTTTTGTTTTTCCCTGCCCTGCTTACTCATATCGTCGATCCACTTTACTTGCCCGGGCAGGTTTTTCTTTGCAATATGGTTGAGCCATTCCCTTAAAATTACCTGCCAGTCGTCCTCTTCATGCTGGAGCAATTGCAATGCTTCCCGGTAATTGCCTTCGCTTAGCAAAGCAATTTGTCTTGCCTTGTCAATCTTTGCGCCGGCTCTTAATTCCAAAGCAGCTTCTACTTCCTTATCGCTTAACAAAGGGATTTTTACCAGTTGTGTTCTTGATAAAATCGTGGGCAGTATTTGTTCTTCGCTTTCTGCAACGAGGACAAACAACGTATTTGGTGGAGGTTCTTCAATCAGTTTCAGCAACTTGTTGCCGTTTTTGGTTAAATACTCCGGCATCCAGATGATGAGGATTTTGTATTGGCTTTCAAAACTTTTGAGGCTGATTTTCCGGTTGATGTCATTGCATTCTTCGGCAGTGATATTGCCTTGTTTGTTTTCTGCATTGATGAACTGCAGCCAGTCAAACACATTGCCATACGGGTACAGCGATACAAATTCCCGCCATTCTTTTATCCACTCGGTGCTGATGGGTTTGTCGCCGGATTTTTTGGCGATAACAGGGTAAGAGAAATGAATATCGGGATGGATGAGTTGATTTGCTTTTGTACAAGCCGGGCACACGCCGCAGGAATCCGTTTCCCGTTTCTCGTTGTTTGTTTCTCGTTGCTCGTTGGGTGCTGGATCAGGCTCTCCAAAGAGTGATGGGCCGGGTGGCGGTGCAGATGATTTGCCATTGACCTTTTCACAAACGATGTATTGGGCAAATGCCATCGCCAATGGCAAAGCGCCGCTGCCTTCTTTGCCGAGAAACAACAAGGCGTGGCTTAGGCGGTTTTGCTGCACCATTTGAACCAGGTGTTCTTTGGTGTATTTTTGGCCGATGATTTTTTCGAATTGCATTGGGGCAAAGATAGGAGAGGCATTGAGTAAATAAAATCAGCTTTCAACCGCCAACTTTATTTTTATTTTAGCCTTTTCAATGTATTCAAGCAGGCGGCCAAAACTTACAGATTTATAATTGTCTGCCTCGTAGCGCTGGAGTTGCTGTTCTTTTATGCCGAGAATTTCAGCGAATTGTTTTTGAGTAAGCCCTTTGGTAATTTTATGCTCTATTAAAATCTGGGGAAGTTGGAATAACGAAACTTGTTTTTTTAAGCTCGCCCTTTTCTTTTTTAGGCTTTCGTATTGTTTAATTTGATCCTTGATAGAATTCCCAAACATTTGTAAAGAATTCAAAGCCCCATCTTCTTTAGAGCCGAGTATACCTTTACTTTTCTTTGCAGCAATATTTTCATTTATTTCTGCAAGGCGGTTTTTTGAAATCTTGTACTGTTTTTCGTTCTTTATCATGAGAGCCTCCCGGTGAATGTAAGTTTTACAATTCCCTTGGGGTTGTTATTCTTATCGAATTGGAATATTCTTAAAATATCATCTTCAAAAGCATTGTAAGCGTAAAACTCACAACCATATTTTTGTTTCATTATTGCTGCGCCATTTTTTGCATCAACAAATTCCGGGTGTTCTTTGATGAATTTTTTCCAATTCATATGAGTGTTATCATAACAAACATCTATATCACCTGGAAAAACTTTAGCTGTTACGAAACTCCCATTG
>CAYRRL010000467.1:0-1186 GCA_964426665.1 uncultured Ferruginibacter sp.
TTCCCAGTTAAAAAGTTTGATAAACCAGGGCTTTGTTTGCAGTTTTTTAAGCATGGCTAATAGTGGCTACACCAATGAAGCTGTAAGCTGCATTGTTTTGAGCGAATGGGTATTTTGTTTAAGGTCGTAATGTTGCATGGTGCCGGCATCAAGGCATAAATCAATGCCGGTTATGCTTACGGTAAGCATTTCGTTACCCCTGTTCATTAATATGCTGTTTGCAGTATCGCCATCGCCGGCAAAGTGGTGGAAGCTGAAAACATCAGCGGGGGAATGGGATTTGCTTTTTGCTACCCAGTCAAAAAACCATTTTTCCCTTTTATTGATTATTTCTGGTGTGTATAAAGTAGCGCTGCTCCAGATGTGGTTTTCTTTTTCGTTTAATTGTACAAAATGTTTTTGCTGCCCGTCCCATCTTGCTTCAAATAAAAACCCATTCACAAAAAGAATTATGGTAAATGGTTCAATGCCATCAAAGTTCATCCCTAAAAAGCAAAACTTTGGCTGCTGGTGCGATATGATATCAATGAAAACAAGCCCACGGCTTTTTCTGTAAGGCGGTTTTGGCGTATGCTTTTCAAAAGCGCCATTTAATAAAACCGCAGCATTGCCAGTTTGTGTAAAAGCAATCCAGCTCCCGTTTGCTTTAGTGTCTTTTGGATAAATAATTTTTGTGCCGTTGTGTTCATACAAGCCCGGCATAATTGCATTGGGCCTTGCCATGCTTTCGTCCCGGCTGGAAGTGATAAGGCAGCCTTGCGCCGACGGGATATAGGTTACTGTGCACATGCCTGGCGGTATTTAATGGTGGCTGGCGCAATGCCAAAATTTTCGCTTAGAGGCACCATGCCCAAGTCATTTATACCAGCACGTATAAGTGCCATGTGGTGAATGGTATGCTCAAAATTGTAAGCAAGCTCACGGTAATAATTTGTGTGCAGGCGCACCGGCTCAACACTATTGTCAAAGCCAGCTTCCAGTATTAATTCCCTGTCTTGTTTTGCCATATTGCTTACAATGCTTTCTAACAATTGCGATGCAAAATGTTTGTCGGTTTCAATTTTGTAATCACGTTTTCTTTTTTCATAATTCACAGTGCCTGTTTCGTAGCCGGCAAACAATTCTTGAAAGAGCTCAATTACATGCCTTACATGCTGGCCAATGGTTGCATTAAAAAGTATATTGC
>CAYRRL010000467.1:1196-2812 GCA_964426665.1 uncultured Ferruginibacter sp.
GCCGGCAAATGGTGCAGCATGCCGTCAATTTGCCCAAAAGTATTTTTTATGGCTTCTTGTAAATGCACAATCTGTTTGTTCATGGTTATAGTTTTGGTACCTGAAACATTTTTTGTATTTGCAATGCCCAAAGTTTACAATCTCCATTTTGGGCTCAACTTTATAAATGCGTATAGTTGCTGCCTGTAAATAAGCACTAAAGTAATGGAAGATAACAATACAAGCAAAGCATAAATAAACAATTGCCCGCCATCGCCACGAACTTCAATGCCCAGTTTTGTAAGGTGGAAAAATAATGCGCCTGCCATCAGCCCAATGGCCAGAAGAGCGCCGTACACAGTTGTTTTTGGGTACAATAACAGAATGGATGCAACCAGTTCCATAGCGCCAATACCAATCCTGCCATAAGGTTCCATGCCTAATTGTGTGAAAATGTAAACTGATTCTTCTGCTGCAGAAAATTTAAAGTAAAGCGTTTGCAGCATTATCAGGGCTGCAATTAACCTAAGTGCCCAAACGCCTATATTGCTTAATGTAGTTGGCATAATTGTTTTGATTTGGTATTTATTAATGGAATGTTTTTGCCCAGTTTGCATCAGCTTTTGCATGCAGGTTTGCTTCGTCTTTGTTCCAGTCTTTTAAAGTATTGTTGAAAAACCTGTTGTAAAATAGAAAAAGCCTGCCATTGATGATTTTAAAAGTTTCAGGGTCAACTTCTACTTTTTCGCCTTTGGCGCCCATGGCATAAGCGCACCATCCGCCGTATTCAGGCTCGTATTTGGATGGGTTGCTTTTAAAAGCTTCTTTGTTTTGCGAAGAGGCAAAATAATAGGTAGCGCCCTGATGGGAAACAGCTATTTCTTTTTTCCCTTTTACGGCTTTGTTGCTGTTAAAATAAGCTACAGGGTCGTAGCCCTGTATGGCAACGCCGTTTTCTAAATTAAAATGTTTTTTACGTAAAGGCTCCTGTGCAAAAGCGCATGCAGAAACCAGGGCTGTTGCCAACATTGCTGCTAAAATCTTTTTCATTGTTTAAATATATTTGCAGTTAATACGGTAGCCCCGGCTTATCCTTACAGCTATGCAAAAAAATATGCCAATAAAAAAACTGCTTTTATTGGCAGCCTCACTGTTTTGGTTGAAAATATTATGAATTGTTATACAATTTAAGTATTGGTTCCCTCAGCGCATTGGCTTCCTCTGTGGTATAATAATAAACAGCATTGGCAATAACTTCCGGCTTTACCCAATTATCAAATGCTGCACCTGGCATCGATTGGCGGTTTTGCGGTGTGTCAATAGTGCCTGGCACAACCACAGTTGTAATAACTCCAGTGCCTTTTGCTTCCTCATTCATTAATTCTGCCAGGCGGAATATCAGCGATTTAGCAAGGCTGTAAGCAACCATCCCCTTGCTGTTTAAACTGCTGAGGCCTGGTTTGGAGCCTGTTAAAAATATGCGGCCGGTTTTTTGTTTCATCATTTGTGCAAATACAGGCCTTGCAATGTTGTATGCAGTTTCAAAGTTAAGTTTGTACTGCTTGCTTATATCGCTTGTTTTGGTGCCTGCAATTTTGCCCATGGCAAAACCACCAACAGTTAATACCGCCACATCG
>CAYRRL010000468.1:0-2810 GCA_964426665.1 uncultured Ferruginibacter sp.
AACAATGGTATGGAAGCCCGTTACCTTACAGATTATAACATTGGCAAAATGAACAGCACATTCTCCGGTGGCATACGATTGTATAGCGGCAGCACACACCGCTTTAAAGACGGCATAGCCAGCACGGGCACCAGCTATACAGGCGAAATTGTAAACGGCACAAAATGGGCCAGGGATATTACTTATACATCATTCAATGCAGCAGCATTTGCTGAAAATGTTTTCCGCTTTAATAAATTGCTTATTGTGCCCGGCATACGCTATGAAATTGTTGAAGGCAAAGCTAATGGCAGGAACGGCTACGATGCAAACGGCCAGGAAATTTTATTGCAAAACCAAAAACGCAGCCGCAGTTTTATCCTGGCAGGCGTAGGCACAGAATACCACCTGACAGAAAAAACAGAAATCTACGGCAATATCACACAAGCATACAGGCCTATACAATTTGGCGACTTAACTGCGCCGCCAACAACAGATGTGATTGACCCAAATCTTACAGATGCCAAAGGATACAATGCTGATTTCGGCTACAGGGGCAAAGTGAAAAATTATTTATTCTTTGATGTGAGCGGATTCTATCTGCGCTATAACAACAGGGTGGGTGTTATTACGCAACAAAATGCTGCCGGCACTTTTTACAACTACCGCACTAATGTAGGCAGCAGCAACAGCAGGGGTATTGAAGCCATGGCAGAGTTTAGTTTTGTGAATGCGTTTGCTAAAAAAGCAGCCAATACAGATGTGAGTGTGTTTGTAAGCTATAGCTACACCAATGCAAAATACGACAACCTGAAAGTGGTAACCAAAGTGGGGAACGATTTAGTAGAGAGCAACCTTAAAGACAAAAATGTGGAGAATGCACCAGCAAATATTATCCGTGCAGGCATTACTTATATGCTGAAGGGCTTTTCTATCACCGGGCAGTTGAGCCATGTTGGCAAAGCTTATTCTGACGCAAACAATACAGAAACCCCAACAGCCAATGGGCAAACAGGCTTAATACCTTCATACAAAGTAGCTGATGTAACGGCGGTGTATAAATGGAACAAAAACTATAATATCAAGGCCGGAATCAATAACCTTACAGATGAAAAGTATTTCACACGCCGGGGTGGCGGTTACCCGGGGCCTGGCTTGCTGCCTGCTGACGGGAGGAGTTTCTTTGTTTCCTTCGGGGCGATATTCTAAATACGTTACTGTTTTGGCAAGGGATAAGTGCTCTGGCATTTATCCCTTTTTTATTTTATCAAAAAATAAATCTATCCTTATCTTGTAAAAAAAACCAATGCCTACTAATATAAAATGCCCTAGCTGCGGCCATGAATTTGAACTGAACGAAAGCCTGAGAAACGAAGTGGAAAACGAACTCAGGGGAAAAATGCAGGCATGGCAGAAAAAGAAAGAAGAAGATTTTGAAAAACAAAAAGCGCAGGTAGTAACAGAAGCAGTAAACAAAGCTGCTGCTGAAAATGCTGCCAAACTGAAACAATTGGAAGAAGATGCGTTATTAAAAACGAAACAATTGCAGGAACTGCAAAAGAAAGAACTTGATTTGCTGAGGGACAAAAATGCACTGGAGGAAAAGCAGAAAAACCTGGAAGTGGAAATAGAGAAACGCTTTTTGGAGAAAAGAAAAGAAATAGAAGACGCCACCATAAAAAGGGAGCAGGAACTATTTGACCTTAAAACAAAAGAATACAAACTGCAGATGGAACAGCAGCAAAAGCTGATAGAAGAGCTGAAAAGGAAAAGCGAACAGGGCAGCATGCAATTGCAGGGCGAAAGCCAGGAAAAATTACTGGAAGATATATTGAAAGAAAATTTCCCTTTTGATACAATTGAAGAAGTAGGCAAGGGTGTGGAAGGAGCAGACTGTATACAAACAATACGCAACCACACCGGCAAAGAATGCGGCAAAATTATTTACGAAAGCAAGCGCACCAAAACATGGAGCAACAACTGGATTGACAAACTGAAGGCAGACATGCGTGGCAAGGGCGCTGATGTAGCCATCCTTGTTACTCAGGTGTTCCCAAAAGACATGGACAGGTTTGGCGAAAAAGACGGCGTGTGGGTTTGCAGTTTTGCAGAGGCAGCAAGCGTGGCGCATCTGCTCCGCAGCGGCATTATTAAAATAAACGAAGCCGTGCAAAGCCAGGAAAACAAAGGCGACAAAATGCAGATGCTGTACAATTACTTAACCGGCAACGAATTCCGTGGGCAGATGGAAGCGATAGTGGAAGGCTTTATGTCGCTGAGGAATGGCATTACAAAAGAAAGGGTGCAGATGGAAAAAATATGGAAGGAGAGGGAAAAACAATTAGAAAAAGTATTGATGAGCACCAGCGGCATGTATGGCTCGGTAAAAGGTATTGCAGGAGCTTCCGTATCTGATATCCCTTTGCTGGATGGCGGTGATGATGTAGCTTTGGAAGAATAAAAAACCTATTGCAACCCTTTGCCACAAGATACCACAGTCACTATTTATCAGGACGGCGAATACATTAATATTACTGCCCCGCAGGACAGTGTGTGGGCAGCCGTAGAAAAATATTATGCCAGCCACCCGGCAAAACCTTATCATGTTACTTACCAAGACCCGTATAAGAAAGGCCAAACACCTGCATACGTCCCATTTGTTTTTATTGGTGCTATGGTGGTTGCTATTTACATCCTAAATGAAAAACTACAACCAAGGATTGCACGCTGGTTTGGGAAACGTTTAGATGAATTTGGGGAATACCTGGATAATGCCGAAGAAGCGCCTGCTGCTGCACCAAAACCTCCATCTGCATTAGTTTACAATGGCA
>CAYRRL010000469.1:0-2803 GCA_964426665.1 uncultured Ferruginibacter sp.
AGATTCCTGGAAAGATACAATAAAGGATTTAGGTTTTGCACCCCTTCAGGGAAGCATCAATATTACATGGAGTATTAAATAGAGTTGCTTTTTAAGTACTTGCTTCCAACTATAATTGCTCCCTGATATTCTCCCTACCTTTATGAAAACATTAGTCATGGAAAGCTATGATACAGTAACCGCTGCGCTCAATGGTTTGAAAGCAAAAGGATACACCCTCGATTTCAATATTGCTTTTGACAACATAAAATGCAAAGAACACAATATCTGCCTTAACCCAAATGAATTTGAAATAACAGAAACGCACCGCTTTGAAGGCAACACTAACCCTTCTGATGAGGAAGTGGTGTACGCAGTGGAATCAAAAGACGGCAAAATGAAGGGCACGATTACGAGTGCTTTTGGTATGTATGCTGACAATGTAAATGATGCCATGTTAAAAAAACTTATAATCCACCGCCACAATTAATTGCTGAATGAACCGAAGAAAATTCATCCATCTGTCATCGCTTGCAGCCCCATTATTGTCTTTTAAAAAGACAAACACCAATACTGTTACAAAACCCGTCATTATATCCACCTGGGACGAAGGCAAAAATGTAAACAAAGCAGCATGGCCTGTTTTAGCTGCCAAAGGCAAAGCTATTGACGCCATTGAAGCAGGCGCCGTATATGTAGAAGGTAAAATTTCCTGCTGCGTAGGGCTAGGCGGCTACCCCGACAGGGACGGTATTGTAACATTGGACGCCTGCATAATGGACGAATATGCCAACTGCGGGGCTGTGGCCGGGCTGGAAAGGATAAAGCACCCGCTGTCGGTAGCAAGGAAAGTAATGGAAACAACGCCGCATGTATTATTGGTTGGCGGTGGCGCACAACAATTTGCTTTGCAAAACGGCTTTGCGTTAGAAAGCAAAGAACTAAGTGAAGACGCAAAAAAAGAGTATGAACAATGGCTAAAAAAAACTGAATACAAACCCGGAATCAATATTGAAAATAAAGACGGCGCTTTTGTGCCATTGAAATTCGGCAATGGGTTATTCAACCACGACACAATGGCGATCATTGCCATGGATGCAGCTGGCAATATGTCCGGCGGCGTTACTACAAGCGGGCTGGCTTTTAAAATGCATGGGCGTGTAGGCGACTCGGCTATCATTGGCGCAAGCCTGTTTGTTGACAACGAAATAGGCGCTGCCACTTCAAGCGGCGTGGGCGAAGAAGTGATACGCATAAGCGGCACACATACGGTGATTGAATTGATGCGTAATGGTGCAACACCGGAGCAGGCATGCAAAAAAGCAGTTGAAAGAATTATAAAAAACAACCCTGCTAAAGCAAAAACCCTGCAGGTTGGTTTTGTTGCAGTAAATAAACGTGGCGCTTACGGTGCATACTCCGTGCAGGAAGGCTTTGTGTATGCAGTAAAAAGCGAAAAAGAAGATAGCATCCATGCATCGCCTTATTTTTATAAACCATAAAAAACTTGCAGTTAAAAATTGAACCCCCTTTTAGAAATCATCGGCTTTGACATCGAATCATGCCGCATTGCACAGGCAGCAGGCGCCGGAAGGATTGAATTGTGCGGCGGCCCTGGCGAAGGCGGCACAACGCCATCTTACGCATTCATAAAGTCAGCAAGAAAGGCGCTTCAAATACCGCTATATGCAATGATACGCCCGAGGGGCGGCGATTTTTTGTACTCAATTGATGAATTTGAAATAATGAAAGCCGATATACTGCAATGCAAACAACTTGGATGCGATGGCGTGGTATTTGGTTTATTGAATACAGACGGCTCGATTGACAAAAAAAGAACAGCACAAATAGTTGAACTGGCATACCCAATGGGCGCAACCTTTCATCGTGCCTTCGACAGGTGTGCAAACCCTTTTGAAGCATTGGAACATATTATTGAAACCGGCTGCGAAAGGATTCTCACCAGCGGGCAACAGCCAACAGCAGCAGAAGGGGCAGCATTAATAAATAATTTGATAAAACAGGCAAATAAAAAAATAACGATTATGCCCGGCGGCGGCGTAAACAGCAGCAATATTATTGAGCTTGCACAAAAAACCGGCGCATCGGAATTCCATGCCTCAGCAAAAATGGCAAAAAAAAGCAGCATGGAATATGCAGGCAATTTAAACGAACCACAACAGCACGTTAGCGTGGATGCGGAGGAAGTGAAAAAGATGATTAAGCAGTTATCATAATCGGTTTCTTGTTGTATGTTTCCCTTTTTCGTTTTATCAACTTTAATCTTCATTATTGGCTTTCTTACGAGAAGCGCCTGCAAAGGGAAACAAGCAACGGTTCCCTGTTAACCCTTTCCTAAATTAAAAAACCCTTTTATGGCTAAGCAAGCATTTGTAGCTAAATTGCAGCCCTAATCAAATTTGTGTGCATGAAGCAATTCTCCTTGATTTTCCATATCCTCTTATTAGCAGCAGTTGGCCTGTTGTATTATTTTCATTTTGCTGCTGATAAAAAACCGGTTGCTAAAACTGCTGCAATGCAACCATCTTTAACGCCAACAAAAGACAGTTGCGCCAATGGGCATTTAGTGGCTTATGTAGAACTTGATTCCCTTTATGACAATGTTGGCTATATCAAACAAAAACAAAAAGAACTGGAAGCCGAGCAGGAAAGGCTTGCCAGGCAATACCAAAACGATTACCAGCAATTAGAAAACGAAAAAAATAATTTCCTTAAAAAGGGCAACGCTATTACTCAGCAGGAAGCAGAAGACTTTCAGGCGAAACTTTACCAAAAACAGCAGGACATTGAAAACAAAAAACAA
>CAYRRL010000470.1:0-2794 GCA_964426665.1 uncultured Ferruginibacter sp.
CACATTGTAGGGTATAGACAAATCAATAATTAATTTTTCACCTGCACCTTCCACATGCTTTTTTAAAAGCACAGGGTTAGCTGCATTAGTAGCCACTAACATAATATCAGCATCCCTCACTTCTTCCATCAGCGCATCAGCATGTGCACATTGCAAGCCCAGTTCTGCTGCCAGGCTTGCTGCCTTCTCTTCGGTGCGGTTAATCAGCGTTATCCTTTTTGTTTCTAAATAGTCAACTAAATTTTTGCAGGTATTGCGGCCAATTTTGCCAGTGCCCACAAGCAGTATTTTTTTATCGGCAATGGCTACCACATTTTCTTTTATAAACTGTATGGCTGCAAATGAAACGGAAACAGTGCCGCCGCTTAGCGCTGTGTTTGTTTTAATTTCTTTAGAGCATTGTATCACTGCATTTACCAAACGCTCTAAATAAGCCCCTGTAAAACCCCTCTCCTTTGAAAACTTCACTGCCTGCTTTATCTGGCCCAATATTTCATAGTCGCCCAAAATTTGCGAATCAAGGCCGGCACCCACATCAAATAAATGCTGGATAGCTTTATTGCCCTTTTTAATGTATGCAAGGCTTTCAAAAATTGCAGCCGGGCTTTTTGTTTGCGTGCAAAGCAACTGGATTAATGCGTGGGCGTTTTCTGCAAAGCCATATATTTCGGTGCGGTTGCAGGTGGAAAGAACAAAAAATTCTTTGATACCGGATTGCGGCGCTGCCAAAAGCAATTTCCCGTATTGTTCGTTGGAAATAGCAAACTGCCCACGTACCGAAGCATCGGTTTTTTTGTAATTGATACCGGCGATAAAGAAATTGGTAATATCCCTTCTGGTTTCTGGCATTTTTTCCTGATAAAATTCTGTTGCAAAAATACTTTTCAGTGCTGCTGCAACCTAATTTCTTTGTCACAGAACTGTCATTTTAAACCCTGAATTGCATCACACTAAACGATGATATGTGTCAGTTTCAAACATTATTGGTTTTCATCGGTTACTTTTGCTGCCCGAAAGATGATTTAGTTTTATGTTACCGCAGTGGTTTTTCATAGCATCATCGTTGTGAACCTGTTCAGTTATTCTTTTCTTTCAGTGAAAGGAAAGAATAATCTCGCTTGTACCACATATCTTTTGGCAACAATCAAAAGCACCTGCTTACTATGGCTATCAAAAGAGGAATTGTTTTAATGAACCTGGGCTCGCCAGATTCAACCGAAGTAAAAGACGTAAAGCGTTATTTAGATGAATTTTTAATGGATAAAAGAGTAATCGATTACCCTTACTTATTCCGTTTATTGTTGGTGAAAGGCCTAATCACTCCAAAGCGTTCGCATGACTCTGCGGAGGCATACAAAACCATCTGGACAAAAGAAGGCTCGCCATTAATTGTATTGACCAAACAATTGCAGGAAGCATTGCAGCAAAAAATAGAAGAGCCAATTGAAATGGCCATGCGTTATGGCAACCCAACGCCTGTTGCGGCATTTGATAATTTAATGAAAAGGCATCCGGGCTTAGAAGAAGTAATTGCTGTGCCCTTGTATCCCCATTATGCAATGGCATCTTATGAAACAGCAATTGAATATGCAAAGGAATTGTACGCAAAAAGCAATTACCCTTTCAAATTATCTTTCATTAAACCATTTTTTGATGAAGCCAATTACATCCATGCCATGGCTGAAAATATGAGGCCGTATTTACAAAATGAATACGACCATATTTTATTCAGCTACCACGGCATACCTGCAAGGCACTTAAAAAAAGTTGATCCGACTGGCAGCCATTGCATGAAAACAAATGATTGCTGCAATATAAATTCGGCAGCGCATACAACCTGCTACCGCCATCAATGTTTTGAAACAACGAGATTGGTGACACAAGCACTGAACCTGCCAAAAGAAAAATTCAGCATCTCATTCCAGTCAAGATTAGGCAAAGGCTGGCTTGAACCATTTACGGATGTGCGCCTGGAACAAATGCCAAAAGAGGGCATTAAAAAACTGCTCATCGTTTCACCTGCATTCATCAGTGATTGCCTTGAAACATTAGAGGAACTGGAAGAAAGAGGCAAAGAAACTTTTATCGGCGCAGGCGGGGAAACCTATAAAATGATACCTTGTTTAAATGTGCACCCGCTTTGGGTGGAAACATTGGAGAAATGGGTGAAAGATATCAGGAATGAAAAAAGGCAAATGATATTATAAGGAATGTCTGATGTACGATGTCTGATTTAGGATTTCTCACAACACAACCATCAAAATTGAATTATATATTATTCAAAACAAAAGACCCTGCAGTAAACCCACATCATAAATCATACATCAGACAGAACAATATTATGACTCGTAAAGAATTACAAGACAGAACAAGAAAGTTTCATGTAGATGTAATAAAAATATGTGGGCATTTCCCAAAAAATGCAGCAGGCTACGAAACTGCCAAACAATTAATCAGGTCAGCCGGCTCTGTTGGCGCAAACTACAGGGCTTCTGTAAGAGCAAAGTCTGACAATGATTTTATTTATAAAATTGAAGTCGTATTAGAGGAAGCAGATGAAAGCCATTACTGGCTGCAAGTAGTGAATGAAGCAGGTCTTGTAAATAACCTCGAAATTGACAGGCTGATTAATGAAGCAAATGAATTAACCGCCATCTTTGCTGCAACAGACAAAACAAACAAGTTCAAAAGGAAAGACCAGAAGAAATAAGCAGGATGCATGAATTAAAATAAATCATACATCTTAAATCAGACATTCTCAAATGTATTTCTACATCAAAGCACTCCATATAAT
>CAYRRL010000471.1:0-2793 GCA_964426665.1 uncultured Ferruginibacter sp.
GTTGGCTAAACTGGCGTTGCCAAAGAAATTGGTATCAGCGCCAGTAGCAATCACCAACACATCGTAATCAAAACTGCCAATATCAGTAATTACCTTCTTATCTGCTGGGTTGATGCTTTGTAATTCCGCCAGCCTGATTTTTACATTTTTGCTTTTATGGAAAACCTTGCGGAGAGGGAAGGAGATATTGCTTGCATCCAATCCAGCCGTTGCCACCTGGTAAAAAAGAGGCTGGAATTGATGGTAATTGTGACGGTCAATTAAAGTGATGTCAAAGCCGGGTTTGTTATTGAGTTTGCGTGCCAGCCTCAAGCCCCCGAAACCGCCCCCAAGTATGATGAGTTTCATAGTGTGAAATTTTTTTGCGCCACAAATATACAATGTTTTCAAAAAATATTGAAAACTAAGAAAACAAATAAAAGCCGTTTATAAAATATTTTTATTTGTCAGGTTACTTTTATTCCTCTTCAGCGGTGCCTGCGGCTCTAATTTTTGCAAAACACTATTGCTGAAATGCTAAATAGCAATACTAAAGATGATGCAGTGCGCCGCAACTATGCGCATTTAGTAAACAGCTTTTTCAAACTAAAAAGCGGCTTGCAAAGCCGCTTTAGTAAAATTGTTTCTTTAAAAATTACTCACTCAAAGCCTTCTGCAAATCCTTATTAATTTTTACATAATCCTCATTGCCATCTTCCTTTGCCAGCGCCATAGATTGTTTTGAACTTTCCATTGCCCCTTTCATGTCGCCCATTTCTTTTTGTATTTTGGCTTTGTACACCAGCATCCAGTAGCCTTTGGGATATGCTTCTATTGCTTTAGTAACGTTATCCAGGGCTTTCGGTAAATTCTTATCGTACTCATTGTAAAATTGTGCAGCTTCCCAATATGGTTTCTTTTCTGCATTTTTCAAAGCATCTTCAATTTGTGCTTTCAATCTTTCTTTTATGTCTGCTGTCACGGGGATATCCACCATTGTTTGCTCCCAGGCTAATTGAATGTCGCAACTTTCCGGTTTTATATTGGCGAATTGTATTGTAAAGTTTTCAAAAGCTGTTTTTGTTTTAGATGGAACCACTTTTATATTCAATACATCCTGCTCTTCTTTATAGCCGTCGATGCCCCAATTGCCGGTGCCTTTATTTAAAATAATCTCCCAATTGTCTTCAGATGGTTTCGTGTACAACGCATAAGTGCCGGGCTCAATTTTTTTGCCGCCAATTTCCACCGCATCGCTAAAAGAAATTTTTGTGGCAGCATTGGCGCCGGTGCGCCACAATTTGCCATAAGGCACTAAATCTCCAAATACTTTCCTGCCTTTGGCAGAAGGCCTTGAGTAAACAATTTCAATATTGCCAATGGCAAAATCCTGTTTGATGGTTTGGGTGGGCGATGGGGCAGGCATTTTTACCTGGGCTTGCGCAGCAAGGCTAACGGAACTGAGCGATAAGGCAGCAATCAATAATTTTTTCATTGTAGATAAGTTTAGTTGGCAAAAGTAGAAATGCTGTTTCGATAAAAGCGTTTTTTTTGATAAAAGGCTGGGGCGGTTTTTGATTTAGTGTGCGAAAAAAATTAATATTGCCTGTAAGCAAAGGCAAATAAAAAGCCTGCAAAATACTATACGGCATCAATAAACTTGTTATGGCATATTGGTTAGTAAAATCAGAACCCTCAGTATACAGTTGGGATCAATTAGCGGAAGAAAAGCAAACGGTATGGAGCGGCGTACGCAATTATGCGGCCCGTATCAATTTACGGGCTATGAAAAAGGGCGATGAGGTTTTGTATTACCACAGCAATGAAGGCGTTGAGATTGTTGGCATAGCCAAAGTAATTAAAGAAGCATACCAGGACCCAACAACAGAAGATGACAGATGGGTGGCTGTGGATATAAAAGCTGTAAAAAAATTGAAAAAAGCTGTGCCGCTTGACGTATTAAAAAAGGACAAGCGTTTTGCTGATATGGATTTGGTAAGGCTTGGAAGATTAAGTGTGCAAACTGTAAAGGATAATGAATGGAAGCTAATTATGGAGATGGCAGGTGAGAAGTAAACCACAGGGCTTTTAAAAAAGCATGCAACAAAAAAAGCATATCGTTGTGCTGACAGGCGCAGGCATCAGCGCCGAAAGCGGGCTTAAAACTTTTCGTGATGGCGATGGGTTATGGAATGGCTATAACGTATATGATGTGGCCACGCCGGGCGCATGGAGAAAAGACCCACAATTGGTGCTTGATTTTTATAATGCAAGAAGAAGGGATGTGTTAGCTGCAAAACCAAATGATGCTCACATTGGTTTAGCAGAATTAGAAAAAGATTTTGACGTAACAATTGTAACGCAAAATATAGATGACCTGCATGAACGTGGCGGCTCTACTAAGGTGTTGCACCTGCATGGAGAAATTTTTAAAATGCGTAGTGAAAAGAATGAGCATTTAATTTATGAGATACGTAATGATATAAAATTGGGCGATAAAGCAGAAGACGGGCATCAATTGCGCCCGGCTATTGTTTGGTTTGAAGAACCAGTGCCAATGATTGAAAAAGCAGCAGCGTTAATGTATGATTGCGATTATTTTGTTGTTGTAGGCACATCGTTGCAAGTTTACCCTGCTGCTTCGTTGCTGCATTATGCGCCGCCATATTTGCCCAAGTTTATCATTGACAAAAAAATACCTGATGTGCAAAAATCACCATTGCTCACATTGATTGAAAAGCCAGCGACAGAAGGAGTGAAGGAATTAAGGGGGTTGCTAAAGCTTTAGGTTGATTTATTTTAAAACATATTTTT
>CAYRRL010000472.1:0-2781 GCA_964426665.1 uncultured Ferruginibacter sp.
TGTTTTAAACAATTCTTTTTTGCGGTCGGTTATTTTTAAAAATTTACCATCCTCAAATACTCCTATGTCGCCGGTATGCAGCCATCCATTAATAATTGTTTCCGCCGTCAATTCCGGCCGCTTGTAGTAGCCGATCATTACGCTTGGCCCTTTCACACATATTTCGCCGTCTGCTTCCAGTTTTACCTCCTGCCCCTTTATAACAGGGCCTACTGTCCCAAATTTTGCCCCGCCTTTGTATTTGCAGTTTACGCTTATCACAGGGCTGTTCTCTGTTGGCCCGTAACCTTCGTAAATAGGTATTTTAGCAGCACTGAAAAGCCTTATCAGCCTTACCTGGCAGGCAGCACCGCCTGTAATGATAAATTCAACATTCCCGCCAAGTGCTTCCCTCCATTTACTGAACACTAATTTATTGGCAATGGAAAGCTGTATATCGTACAAAATGCCTTTGCTTTTTTGCACATCATATTCATTGCCCAAATCAACAGACCAGTTGAATAACTTTTTCTTGATACCCGATAACTCTGCACCCTTTGCCATAATTTTTTCATACACTTTCTCCAGCAGCCTTGGCACAGTGCAGAATAAATTTGGTTTTACCTCTTTAAGGTTCTCGCCAATTGTTTCCAGGTTTTCGGCATAATAAATAGAAATGCCGCTTCGGATATAGATATAAGAAACCATCCTTTCAAAAATATGGTTGAGCGGCAGGAAGCTCAGCGACTTCCAGGTTGTCTTTTCTTCAAAAGGGAAACTGTCGCATGAATTGATTACATTGCTTACCACGTTCCTGTGGCTGAGCATTACCCCTTTGGGGAAACCTGTAGTGCCTGATGTGTATATAATAGTAGCGCAATGATCAGGCTGTATTGTTTTTCTTATTGCTTCCATTTTTTCAAAATGCGCCGGCGATGGCAAATCCAGGATATTTTTCCAATAAACCGCCCCGTCAAGCTCATCAAATGAATATACTTTTTGCAATGAAGGCACCCTGTCTTTTATAGCTTCTACTTTTGCCAGGATATCATCCCCGCTGATAAAAGCTATTTTAACGCCTGCGTCATTAAAAATAAATTCCAGCTCATTCACATTCGTGGTGGGGTAAATAGGGCAAAGCAATGCGCCTGTTTGCTGGCAGGCCATATCAAGCACCAGCCATTCAGGGCGGTTTTTGCTGATGAGCGCAATTTTATCCTGCTTTTCAACAGTCATATCATTGCCGCTTACGCCAAGTGCAAGCAGGCCAGCGCTCAAAGCATCAACAGTCTCCTTTACCTGTTGTGTGCTGTAAGGCACCCATTGGCCGTTTTCCTTTCCGCAAAGCATATCGGCCTTTGGGAATTTATCCAATTGGTATTGAAGGCAATCAAATAATCTTGAATCAAGGTTCATACAGCAGGCTTAAGTGTAAGATGTAAACAATAACTAAGATAGATAAAAATGGCAACAAACTGCGCTAAATAAAAAAGCAGGGCTGTTTATCACAAGCCCTGCATTTACTTCTAAAAATTATTACTGAATCATCAGTTTAAATATTTTTTTATCGCCTCCGGTACCTGAAACTTCCAATCGATAAACGCCTTTTGGAATTTCTTTGCCCAACTGGATTGTGTATGATGCGTTGCCAACAGCATGTACAAGCAGTTTTGATACAACAAGCTGGCCGATGTTGTTGTATAGTTTCATATTGTATTTGCCTGTAGCGATATTGCTGAAGCTGATATTGATTACAGCATCGGTAACTGGGTTTGGATAAACAGTTATTTGAGGCTTGCCTTTTCCGATAAATACTTTTACTATGCGGCTGTATGTACCCCTGCCGGCATTATCTATGCTCTTAATGCGGAAATAATTATTGCCGGTAATTGGGTGTTCATCCAAAGAACTGTAAGGCGTATTCCCGCCGGTTGCATTTGCTATGCCGATACTGCTGAAACTGTTGCCATCAACAGATTTTTCTACTTCATACTTTGCAATATTTATTTCATTTTGAACAGCCCATTCCACCGCAATATTTTTCCCTTGCTCATAAGCTTTCACATTTATAAATGAAACTGGTACCACCTGGTATGGCACCACTACAATCCTGAACCTGTCTTGAACCGAACTGGCAGCATCTGTTGTTACATCAAAAGGCACCCTTGTTGTATCTGTATTAAGCAAGGTTTTTTGGTGCAGGTAAGTATCTTCAAGGTATGCAGATGTGCCGGCTGGCAATTCAATGCCTGTCATCGCTATTTCGAATGAATAGCTCCGCTGCCTCATATTCCATATGCTATAAAAGAGTGTATCATTCGCTTGTAGCGAAGCCCTGCGCTCTATAGAAATCTTTTTGCCGCTCTTCACAATAGCCAGGTTTTCCTTCACATTCAACAGTTTCACCGCATCTTCATCGTCTATATCATTATGAGAATTGGCATCAAATGAAATAAGAGTGCCGTCTGTTATATCCATATTGCCGTCTGCCTCCATGCCATAAAGGCTTACTCTTATTGATGATGGCTGGGACACAGGCCTGAAAACATAAGTTGGGGTGTACACCACCGTGTCTTTGTCATTTTCTTCAATTATAACAGTTCCGCCAGCATTTTGATTTACCATAAACGCAGCGCTTGATGGTATCATGCCATTATTATTTATACCGGAGGAGCCGCTGCCTGTTACTATTGATTTATCATAAACCAATGTTGAAGAATTCCAGCTAAATGTTACAAAGGCACCTACACCACTACTGCCGCCAAGAGCTGGGTCCCACATATAATAAGCATTGTTGCCGCC
>CAYRRL010000473.1:0-2780 GCA_964426665.1 uncultured Ferruginibacter sp.
ATGCCCGGTGTTAAGGAAAGCGCCTGAGCAACAGTTGGAAGCAATTTGCCATGCCCGCTAAACACAGGTTTTATTTCCGGGATAAAAGATTTGTCAAAACCAAAATGGCTAAAAATATCTGCTGATAAATTTTCTTTTTTATAATCCCAGAATATGCCTTCGCTTAACGCAGCAATGCTTGTAGTAATATCGCCGCTCAGCTTCATGGCAATAAAGTCGCCGGGCAACATTATTTTATCAATCTTTTTATACAAAGCGGGCTCGTTAGCTTTTACCCATGCCAGTTTAGATGCAGTAAAATTGCCGGGGGAGTTTAATAAATGTGCAAGGCATTTATTATTGCCGATGCTGTTGTTTGCTTCAATGCCAATTTCAACAGCACGGCTGTCGCACCAGATAATGCTGTTGCGTAAAGGTTGTTGGTTTTTGTCAACGCACACCAGCCCATGCATTTGGTAAGCAATGCCAATAGCATTGATTTTTGCCGGGTCGTATAGTTTTAATGCATTTGCCTTTAGTATGGCTTGCTGCGTATGCACCCACCATTGCTCAGGGGATTGCTCTGCCCAGCCCGGCTTTAAAGAAATTATCCCAGCCTCTGTTTCGGGGAATTGCGTGCTGGCAATACGCCGCTGGCTGTATGTATCTACTACAGATACTTTAATAGAAGAAGTGCCAATATCAATACCAAGAAGGAGCATAGCGGCAAGCAATTATTTTAGATAAGTAAAGTTTCATCTTTCTTCGGGCTGGTGCAACTGCTATCTTTTTAAAAATATATGCTATCTTATCAGTTTATATAGTATTTTGTATTTTTTGCTGATAAAATAGCAGGCAATGAAAACGCTTATACAAAAAATACATTTGGATGCAGGGCAGAGTTTTGCCTGCCGCACTTACCGTACACCGGCTTTTGAAACCAACTGGCACAAGCATGAGGAATATGAACTGATATTAATAAAGGAAGGCAGCGGCACTGCCATGATTGGCGACTTTGTTGGCGAATACAAGCCAGGCGATGTTTATTTTTTAGCAGGCAACCTTCCGCACTGGTTCAGGAAAAATAACAGGCAACGCATTGGCGCTGCGCTTGTGCTGCATTTTCATATTGATATATTTGGCGCTGGTTTTCTTGAATTGCCGGAGCTAAAAAATATCTCAGCCTTGCTGCGCAGGAACAACGGCATACAGTTATTAAAGAAAATAAAAACACAGGCAGCGGCACACTTGCTGCAAATGGAAAAAAGCGAAGGCTTTGAGCGGGTGCATTTATTGTTTGAATGCCTGCAGCAAATAGGCGCCGCACGGAATTATTTATTGCTTACAGAAAATTTTTCAGATGCAGCCAATACCATTAACCCTGCTATTGAAAAAATAATTGATTACTCATTCAGGCATTACCTTGAGCCGGTTACATTATCAGAGGTAGCCGGAATAGCCGGCATGAGCATCCCAACCTTTTGCCGTTTTTTTAAAAAGAATATCAAGAAGACGTACTTTGATTTTTTACAGGGACTGCGTATCAGCCATGCCTGCAAACTGCTTTCTTCAACAGGAAAGCCTGTTACAGAAATTTGTTATGAAAGCGGTTATAACAGTTGGGCACATTTCAGCAAGCAGTTCAAAAGGGTAAAGCAAACAACGCCGCTTAAATACAGGAAAGAATTTGAGCAGGGAACATAAGCAGGCTTAAACAAAAATGCATACAATATAATTTTCATTACACTGTATGCATTTATAACATGGGTTTTCTTCCTTAAATTTTCACCTTCACCACCAGTTTTTTTACTGGCCCTTCGCCAATCATTGGGCCATGCACATCTTCAGGGAAGAAGATAACAAATTGCCCTGCCTGTAAATTGAAGTACGTGTCTGGCACCACATTATAAAAAGTAACATCCTTTTCGGGGTTGTATGGGGTTTTAATATCGTTGCATTTTTTTCTTGGTTTCCATCCAATCGTTTCGCTGCCGGTTGGGCATACCTGGATATCAATATAATTATCGTGCGCCTCATATTTTGCCTCTTCGGCCTTCACGCCATCTTTCACCGAAACAGACGCATGGATTTCTTTCCCGTCTATTTCATATTTGCCTGCTTCCACAGTGTCTAAGTTGGTATGGTTTACAAACTGGAATGCTTTGCTGAAGCTCTTGTGCAAATCAGTGTATTTGTATGCATTTTCTAATGAATCTATAATCATAATTATAAGTTTAAAAAATGCCCTTCCCAGAAGAGAAGGGCCGATTGAAGCAAGGGTTTGTAACCAAAACTAAATCCTTGGATTAAAAAACTACTTATGAGGGATTACAATAACTTACCGTTGCACCCTTCCGCTGCCATCACCGCCCACCAGCTCTTTTACGTCGCTGAGTGTTGCATGGTTCAGGTCGCCCGGAATGGTATGTTTTAATGCTGATGCAGCCACGCCAAACTCTGCAGCATCCTTCATGCTCATGCCAGTAACAAGGCCATATATCAAACCGCTGGCAAAGCTGTCGCCGCTGCCCACACGGTCAATAATGCGTACGTTGTATTTTTTTGTATGGTGGAAATCGTTGCCATCGTACACCAAAGCGCTCCATCCATTATCGCTGGCGCTGTAGCTTTCCCTTAATGATGATGCAATGAATTTAAACCCAAATTTGTCTTTCATTTGCTTGAACACGTCTTTAAACCCATCAAGGTTCAGCTCGCCTTTTGTTACATCTGTATGCGCTGCTTTAAAACCTAGTGTTGTATCCGCATCTTCTTCATTGCCGATGCAAACATCCACATAC
>CAYRRL010000474.1:0-2771 GCA_964426665.1 uncultured Ferruginibacter sp.
CAGCATGCCCATAAACCAGTTGTGCCCCACTTCATGCGCTATTACACCGTCTAAACTTTCTGGCTTGGCATCGGGGCTTGTTATCAGTGTAACCATTGGGTATTCCATGCCGCCGCTTGAATTGTTTTTAGGGCCTTCCACTGCCTGCACTACCGGGTAGCTGTAGTTGCCGACCCATTCGCTGTATTTGCGGCAGGCATCTTTTATGTAATCAATGCTGTTGGCCCATATTGAATTGGGCTTATTATGGTAGTAAGAAAAAGCATCCACTATTTTGCCTCCCGGCAATTGCAGCGTATCGTATTGCACTACAAAACCTTTTTCAGCAAACCATGCAAAGTCAACAACCTGCCCAGCATAATAAGTGAGTGTTTTTGTTTTATTCGTCCCATCGCCTGCATACAGTTCAGGCTTATCATTTCTTTGTGCAGTATTTTTTGCGCCAATCTTTTTATAAATATCCAATTCGCTTTTGGTAAGCAAACTGCCGGTGGCGCCTACCACATAATCAGAAGGCAGCGTAAGGGAAACAGAATAGTCCCCGTATTCGCTGTAAAACTCGCCCATATCAAGGTAAGGGAACTCATGCCAGCCCGATTTGTCAAATACAGCAGGCTTAGGGTACCACTGGCAAGCCATTATTTCCCCATCAGCATAGCCGCTCCTTGAAAAGTAAGGCGGCAGCTTTACATTGAATGGCGTTGAAATGGAAATAGAATCGCCGGGCTTTAGCGGGCTGTTTAATACCAGTTTAATAATATCAACGTATTGCGGGTTTGGGTGCGGCTCAGTTTTAGCTGTTGTGCCATTTATTTTAAAATCAAGGCCGTCAATGTAGCCAATCCCAAATTTCTCTTTCTTCTTTGCCCTTGCAGTATCGTTTTTTAACTGCTGCATCAGGGCTGTGCTGCCATTCTTATACGCATTGGGCCAAATATGGAACCAGATAAAATTGAGCGTGCCGGGGGAATTGTTTTTATAAATAATGGTTTCGTTGCCGGCAATGCTGTAATCTTTGTCGTTGAGCGTTGCTTTAATATCGTATTGCAACTGTTGTTGCCAATAGGCTTGCTGTGCCTGTGCTTGTGTGCAAATAAATACAGCAAGGGCTAAAGAAAATATTTTCATGCTTGTGTTTTGCATAAAAGTAAGGAAAGCAGGGGTTGCCCGGCAACAAAAGCTGTTATTATTTTAACATGCAAATACCTTACTGCCGCTTGCCTGCAAAACTGCCGGCTAATGCAGCAAGGCCAGCCACTAATGCGCCAATAAGTGCAGTAATTAAAACCAGCATCATTGGGCTGTCAGTTTTTAAAATAACCAGCGATACTTTTTGCGCCAATAAATGGTTGTTGCTGCTGCTGATATAAAAACTTAAACTGCCCCAAAGCAGGAACAAAGCAATAAAGCCGGCAAGGAAAGCAGGCAAAGGTTTTTGGGGGATAGCTATTGGCACAACAAAAGCAACTATAGCGATGCCCCACCATGGCAGGTACAAACAAACAGCTACGCTTAACAATGCGATAAGAAGTATGGAGATTATAAATTTCATTCTAGAAGTTTATCTTTTATAGTTATATCAAACAATGAATGGGCCAATACAAATATTAAATCTTCAATATTAAATATTACCCTTTCCAAAACTCATCTTCCACTTTACCCTTTTATCGCCACCCTCCTCTTTCTTCATCATCCACAAAGTATAGTATTTTCCTGCCGCCCAGTTGTCAATAAACATATCATAAAACCTGCTGCCGGGGTTGCCGCTTTGCCCGCCGGGGTATACACCATACGCCTCCGTTTCCGGCGTAAGGCTTATTACCATGCGCCAGCTTGGGCCGTGTGCTTCTTTGGCGCAGTTTATTACATGCAGCCCGCCGCCTATTGGCAGGTTAAGCCTGCTGAATGGCTCCAGTTTGGTTAAGTGGTTTACTCTGGTAGCCTTGTATTTTGCCCACTCTAATTTGCCTTCTGCCTCTGCTTTTTTTAATTCAACAGCAGCTTTTTTAAATGAAGCTGTTGCAGTTTGTTGCAGGTTTTCCTGCTCAGTTGTTTCTATATTGTCAATAAATTTATACAACGGGTCTTTCAACACTGCATGGGCCAGCGTGCTTTCAAAAGGGTGCATGATATGCGGCGGTGTGTTTTTAAATTCGTCATCATATACGGCAGCATAAAAGTTTTTCCAAAATACGCCGAATACAGTTGCGCCTTTTTCAGCTGGGTTATTGTACAAATTCCAGTTCCGCATTTCTTCAAAATACCTGGCTTCAGTTTCGTTCAAATCGGCGGCATTTATATTTTTTGCCAATACCGGCGCCACCTCTTCCGCAAAAACATTATAGTTGTCCGTCTGCATTGCCTTCATGTCATCCGGCGTAATGTTTTGCAATGCCGATAACTTTTTATTAATAATGAGCCCACGGTAAATGGGGTAATCGTTGCCCAGATAGTAAGGGTATGTGCTGTCGGCAGGATGCTGGTTGGCGCTGCTGATAAAGCCACGCTCAGGGTTATATTGAAAAGGCGTTTCATCCTGCGGAATAAAGCCCTGCCACATAAAACTGCTGTCGGTGCCCGGCATTACAAAATCGCCCTGGCCTTTCCACTTAGCTGGCCAGTTGCCCTGTGTGCGTATAGCGATATCGCCACTCTTGGTTGCGAATGCACAGTTTTGCCCTGGTGTTTTAAGATTGGCAACAGCTGCATTGTAATCAGCATAATTCTTTGCCCTGTCCAAAAGAATAAACAATTTCAATTCATTGCTTGGG
>CAYRRL010000475.1:0-2762 GCA_964426665.1 uncultured Ferruginibacter sp.
AATGGCATGCCCTTTTGATTTGAAAAAATCTAAAAACTGTTGCCTTATTTCAGCACTTGTCATCATAACGGGGGTAATGTGGGTTGATTTTTGCGATTTATAAAACTATATTTGTACGCTATGGCTGGCGTGGCGCAAAGATAAAGGAAAAGAAGCCCCTCCTAATCCCGAAGAATCGGGACAGGGCCTCTCCAAAGGGGAGGAACAAGGCAAGAGTTCAATATCGTCAGGTTTAAATTGGTTTTGCAAGATTCAGAGCAATTGATTTGAAAGGATTTTGTAGCCCGCAGGGGCGATATATTAGTAGCGGCGGGTGAAACCTGCCGTGAATGAAGTAAGAAAAAACGAAGGGATGATGGCACAGCCATCGCAATAAGTGATTATGTGGGCAGGATGAATAACGGTATGCCGTACAAGTGACCCGATAGCTGTCGGGTGGCACAACGATGCCGCCATGAAAGACTGAAGCCGGTATCCAAGGAACAAATCTGATATTTTGCAAAAACCACCCCAAGGCTGGCCGCATGAAAAAAATAAAGTATTTCTATAACACCAATACGCTCCGGTACGAAAAGCTGGTGACGCCGCTAAGGGTGAAGCTGTTGCGGCTGTTTGGTTTTATCAGTGCTTTTTTAGTAACGGCAGGGCTGGTAATTTGGGTGTACACAAAATTCATCCCCAAGCCAAAGGACAGCATTGCATACGAACGGATGCGGATTATAAATGAAGACTATAAGAACCTGGCTGCAAAACTAAAAACGGTGGAGCAGCAATTGGCAGAACTGGAGAAAAGGGACAATGATGTGTACCGTTCTATTTTTGAGGCTAACCCATTGCCCGACAGTGCCAGGGCGAAACTAACAGAGAAATCAAAAGAGTTTGAAAAAGTTAACTCGATGAACGATGCACAGTTGAGCAAAGACATTGCAGCGCAACTCACCAACATCAGCGCAAGGATTGCTTACCAAAGCAACAGCTATGACGGCATTGAAAAACTAATAAAGAACCAGGACCAGAAACTGGCCAGCATACCGGCAATACAGCCTGTAAGCAACAAAGACCTTTCAAGGGTTGCAAGCGGCTTTGGCATGAGGATACACCCAATTTACGGCATACCAAAAATGCACAACGGGCTTGACTTTACGGCGCCCCAGGGAACGCCGATATATGCCACCGGCGATGGGAGGGTAACAATGGCTGGCCCCGGAACAGGCACGGGCAACCACGTTATCATCAACCATGGCTATGGTTACGAAACGGTGTATATGCATATGGTGAGGGTGAAAGCAAGGGTAGGGCAACAGGTAAAGCGTGGCGAAGTGATTGGCTGGGTGGGAAGCACAGGTGCCAGCACAGGGCCGCACTGCCATTATGAAGTGCATATTAACAACAGGCCTGTTGACCCAGTGTATTTCTTCTTTAATGATTTGAACGCAGAGCAATACGACAGGATGCTGAAGATAGCTGCTACCGGCAGTGCAAAAAGTTTTGACTAGGAAATGGATTAGTTAGGGATACTTGATTATTTTTATTATTGAAAAATGGGAGATTTGAAACAGACATCATTATTTTCTTTTGATGAACAGCCGGGCAAGCCGGTAAAAGCAAAAAAAGTTGCTGTAAAAAAGAAAACAGTAATTGTGCCGGAAGAAATAACTGTGCCTGTAAAAGAAAAAAAGAAATCAACACGTGGCAGGAAGAGCATTAAAGAGCTAAGCGAAAGCGTAAGCCTGGTGGAAGTGCCAAATGATGAAACGCTGAACCAAAAAATGTATTACGGTATTGGCGAAGTGGCTGGCTGGTTTAAAGTAAACCCATCGCTGCTGCGTTTATGGACGAATGAATTCAGCAACGTACTGAAGCCAAAAAAGAACGGCAAAGGCGACAGGCTGTTCCGCCCGGAAGATGTGAAGAACCTGCAACTGATACACCACCTGACAAGGGAGAAAAAATACACACTGCAAGGGGCAAAAGATTTTTTTAAGAACAATAAAAAGGCAGAAGAAAAATTTGCGGCTATTGATTCCCTGAAAAAACTGAAAGGCTTTTTATACGAGTTAAAGGCAAGTTTGTAAACTATTTTCTTGCTCTGCTTCCGCCTCTCTGCGTGGGTTCACCCTTCGGTATTATTTTCCTGTTTAATAAAAATGCTGCTGGATTCGCCTGCAAACTCTGCATGGTTTGCCTCCAGTATTTTTTTGATACTGAGGTTTATGTTTTCTTTCAATTCAAAAAAACTGTTGAGCGCAACAGGCGCAGTAAAATATTCCACAGAGATAACAGATGCGTTCTTTGACAATTCCTTTATAAAAACGGTGGAAGAGGAAATGCTTGACGAATTTTTATCAAGAAGGGCTTTTATTTCTGCCAGCAGCTTTTGCAATGTATCAGCCGCTGTGCCTGCTGATAGTTCCAGTTTTATTTCTGCACGGCGCTCTGTGCGCAGGCTCCAGTTGTCAACAGCGCTGTCCACCATTTGTTTGTTGGGAACAGTCACCAAGGTTTTATCGCCAGTGCGTATCCTTGTGCTTCGCAGGCCAATGCGTTCCACCGTGCCTGTAATGGCGTTTACTTTAATAGTGTCGCCGGTAAAAAAAGGCTTGTCGAAAAAAATGATAAAAGAAGCAATAAGGTTTTCTAGGCTTTCTTTTGCAGCCAGTGCTAATGCCGCACCAACCAAACTTAGCCCTGTAAGCACATTGCCAACAGGCTGGTGAAAGCAGGCTTTGATGATTAGCAGCAAACCGCAAATGCCTACAATC
>CAYRRL010000476.1:0-2756 GCA_964426665.1 uncultured Ferruginibacter sp.
TTTTCTTCATCTGAAACAGTGCGCTGGAAAATAGGGTTGCAGGTTTGGTAACACACAATAATTTTTTCTTCCGGCACATTATAAAATTCAAAAAGGTCGTTTTTTGTTTTCTTACTGATAGCAATGACAGCATTAGCTTCCCTGCACGCCAGTTTTATCTTCCACCAGTGCACATAGCGCTCATCAAAGTTGTAAGTTTCGGGGAAGCGCTCAAAGATGATGTCATGTACAGTAACAACCGATTTGATGCCGCTGCGGCTAATCCCTTTGGGCAGTTCGTTGCTGGTACCGTGGAATATGTCAATGCCGCTTTGTTGCATATCTTTTACCATGCCCTTTCTGCGCCAGAGTGCGCCAAATTTTTTGTAAAAGGCGGTTTGCGGCGTTACAACAGAACTATTGGGAACGCTTGCCATATCAAACAGGTTTGTTTCTTTCGGGGCAAACAACACATATTCATTATTGGGGTAGCATTGGCCCAGCACAGCCAGCAGCGAACGGATATAATTGCCAAGCCCTGTTTTATTTTGAAATGCACGCTTGCCATCGAAGCCAATTTTCATGCTGCCAGTTTTAATTAATGGCTGCAAGGTATTGAAAGGAATAATTTGAAAAATGCAGCTGCTAAAAAATTAATGAACCGGAAACATGCAACCTTTACTTTTGCAAAAAATAATATATGGAACAATTGCAACAGCAAATAGCCGAAGCCTGGGCCAACAGGGAGTTGCTTAAAGACAATGCTTATTCAGAAGCAGTCAGGAAACTGATAGAGGAAGTGGATAAAGGCAGGTTGCGTACTGCATCGCCAACACCCGGTGGATGGCAGGTAAACGAATGGGTTAAGCAGGGGGTGCTGATGTATTTTGCTATACAGCAAATGCAAACATATACTTTGCCGCCGTTTGAATTTTACGATAAAATGCAATTAAAAAGCGGTTATGCAGCGCTGGGAGTACGGGCAGTGCCTCATGCAGTAGCAAGGTATGGTGCGTTCATTGGCAGGAATGTGGTGCTGATGCCAAGCTATGTAAACATTGGCGCTTATGTGGATGAAGGCACAATGGTGGACACCTGGGCAACTGTAGGCAGTTGCGCCCAAATAGGCAAAGGCGTACACCTGAGCGGCGGCGTGGGTATTGGCGGGGTGCTGGAGCCATTGCAGGCTGCGCCAGTCATTATTGAAGATGGCGCATTCATCGGTAGCCGCTGTATTGTGGTAGAAGGAGTGAGGGTGGAAAAAGAAGCTGTATTGGGTGCTAATGTGGTGCTTACCCAATCAACAAAAATTATTGATGTAAGCGGCAGCGAACCGGTGGAATACAAAGGGCGTGTGCCTGCACGAAGCGTTGTTATACCCGGCACATACAATAAAAAGTTTGCAGCAGGGGAGTATGGTGTAAGCTGTGCATTGATAATTGGCCAGCGCAAACCCAGCACCGATTTAAAGACAAGCTTAAATGATGCATTGAGGGATTTTAATGTGAGTGTGTAAGAACCGTTTACCGTTTAGAGTTTTGGTTGGCAGTTTAAGTTGGTTTACTATATTTGCATCCCTGAATAAAGTTGGCTGCCCAGATGGCGAAATTGGTAGACGCACTGTGTTCAGGTCGCAGCGTCCGCAAGGATGTGCTGGTTCGAATCCAGTTCTGGGCACAAAAAATGCCGTCGTAAAAGACGGCATTTTTTTATTTCTTAAAACTTTACTTCAATAAAGACATAAACACAGTAGTATTAACCTTTACCGGGTACTTCGCCACTAATTCTTTCATCCAGTTTTCTTCTAATTGTTTTTGGTATTCATTTATCACAAGGCTTTTTGCTTCTTCAAAGCTGCGGTGCATTTTTGCCGGGTACACTTTCACCACTTTTATAAAACTGGCGCCACTGCCGCTGTTGTCTTTTACAATTTCCATTATAGCCCCTTCTGTTAATTGTGCGCCTTGTTTGATTGGCAATTGAGACAGTTCATACCTTGCCGAGTCGCCCTGAATCATGCCTTCGCTATTGTCTGCAATTATTTTCCAGTCCATGCCTTTCTTCATGTTTTCAAACGCATAATCGGCGTAGGCATAGCTTTTGGCATTTATTAATATTACTTCGGCGCTTTCGTTCCAGGCAAACTTGTCTTTGTTGGCTTCAAAGAATTGCTGAAGGGCAATATTATCGTTTGCAGATTTGTTCCAGACTTTTTTGCCCATCACTTCAAACAATAAGTTGCCTTCTTTAAACTCCTGCATCTCGTATTTAAAATCTGTACTGTATTCGTCAAGGTGCCTTCGATAGTAGTCAATGGCTGTTTTATTGGTGAACTTTTCCAGCAATACAGCGTTGCTTTCGCCTTTGTACAAATTTTTGTTCAGTTTGTAATTTTTTGCAAAAGCCAGCCATTCGCTTCCTTTTACCTGGGTTGTGCCCAACGAAAAGATGGTTTCTTTTGCTACCGGCCATTCTTTGTTTTGGGAAGAGTACGCAGCGCTGTCAGCATACAGGTACAGCATTTCATCCATTACAGTATTGCTTTTTTTATACCCAGTTTTTGCAAATACTTCTGCCATATCCGGCACAAAATCAGTTTCCAGCCTGGTGCGGAAGTTCATCATGTCGTACTTCAACTGGCTGGCGGTGTCTAATTTCATTTCTTTTGCTGCCGCCACTTTTTGTTTAAACACTGCATACATCTGCAGGTATTCCTTCATAGCTTTTTCTTTGTTGTCATCAGGGTTGTTGTTTTTATTAAAAGCCCTTATGAATTC
>CAYRRL010000477.1:0-2754 GCA_964426665.1 uncultured Ferruginibacter sp.
ATACCTTGCGCCCACCTGCACTACCATGTCACGTTTATCATTTTTAAAATGAATATTGTCCTGTATATAGCCGCTGTATTTTTTTATTGACAAATCGGAAACGCTGTTGTAAAAGGTATTAAGCCTTCCTGTGTTTACTGGCAATGAATAGCCGGCGCTGTCCTGGTATTCCCATTCGTACAGCTTGTCATTTATGTTTGCTTGCTCAATATTGCTGCCAAATTGTATAAAATGTTTTCCTTGTTCTGCAGGCGTGTAAGAACCTTTTAGTGCAGCATTCCAAACTTCAATATCTAATTTATTTCTGCCATAATTTTGGTAATAGCCTGCACCCAGCGGGTTAATGATCTGCCCAAATGTGGAACTGCTGTTGTCAAAATCCCTGTCGCCAAAAAGGTAAGTGCCGGCTATATCAAAGTTTTCGTTCTCTTTGTTTTGAAAGCGGCTAAGCATCCACTTTAGCTTTAATTTTTTATTAGGTTGGTGTATGGCGCTCAGCCCAATAAGGCTTGTTTTGTAGCCATCTTTTTCCCGGCCTTCAAAATAAATATCAAGCCCAAGGTTAGAAGTGTAAAGAGGGGAGAATACCGAAGATGTTTTTTTAGCATCCTCCGGCACCAACGAAAATTTTGTGGTGGAGAAATTGCCAAGCACTTCCAGTTGCAGCCTGCTGCTTGCTTTATAAGTAATATAGCCCTGCACATCATTGCTTGAAGGAATATAAGAGCCTTTTGTTTCCTGGCTGCCAAGCAAATTGCTGTTGCTGCGGTTGCGCACACCAACGATATAAGTAAGCCTGTCGTTGTTGGCGCTGCCTTCAAGATGAAGCCCCTGTTCCAAAAAACTTATATACGCACTTCCCCCAAAATGCCGTGGTTTTTTGTATTGAATATCCAGCACACTGCTCATCTTGTCGCCATACTTTGCCTGAAAGCCGCCATTGTAAAAATTTACATTGCCTGCCAGTTCAGGGTTAATAAAACTTAAGCCTTCCTGCTGGCCGCTCCTAACCAAATACGGGCGGAAGATTTCAAAATCGTTGATGTAAATTAAATTCTCATCGTAGTTGCCGCCACGCACGCTGTAATTTGATGTAAGCTCATTTGTGCTGCCAACCAATATTTTTATCAACCCTTCAATGCCACCTGTTACGCTCGGGGCAATAATTGCATTAGAAGCATCCACTTTTACCAACCCAACTTCCTGCCTTGGCTTTTCCCCGCCAACAGTAACTTCCTGCAATGTGGTATTGCTCCTGGTTAGTTTTGCCACTGTATATTCTTCTTCATCAATATTGAGCGTAAAAGTTTTTGTGATGGCAATATATCCATTGTGGCTAAACTCAAGCGCAAACCTTCTGCCTGATGGCACTTTAATGCGGAAAGTGCCGGAATCGCTGCTTACTTCGCCGGTTGTTTTGCCAAGGATGGCCACGCTGGCAGAAGCAATGGGGTTGTCATTTTCGTCAACCACCTTTCCGCTTACAAAGGCAGCTTTTTTTTGTGCGGCAGCGCTAAAGCAAATAAGGGTGGCAACAATGGTTGCAGTCAATCTCATGGGATGAAGATAAATGATTTATTGTTTTCGCTGCACATGGCTTTATTTAAAAAAACGGCAGCTTTTTTTCTAAAACCCTTGCCTGTAATTTTTTTATTTTCAATCTTTACAAAAAAATAAAGCCATGAAAAATGTATTAGTATTTACTGTTGCGCTTTTGGCGCTTGCTTCCTGCCACCAAATAGACGGAAGCGGAAAAATTGTTACAGAGAAAAAGCAGGTTGAAAACTTTGAGGGCGTTTCTGCAGGCAATGCCATTGAAGTGCAAGTGCGTATCGGCAGCCCCGCTTCGGTAGAAATAGAGGCAGACGACAACCTGATGAAATTGGTGGAAACTAACGTGAGCAATGGGGTTTTAAGAGTGCACCTCAGGAATAATTACAGTATTTCGAATGGGCATGTGAAAGCATTTGTAACTGTGCCGCAACTGAATTATGTGGAAAGCACCGGCGCTGCCAATGTGGATGTGCTGGACGAGATAAAGAATGCCGAAAAAATAACACTCCATGCATCAGGCGCTGCAGAGATAAATGCAAAAGTAGACGCCCCTTATGTAAAAATAGAGTCAAGTGGCGCAGCTACTGTAAAAGCCAGCGGCAAAACAAGGGATTTGGATGCAGATGCCAGTGGCGGGGCTAATATACATGCAGAAGAACTGTTGAGCGAAAATGCCCATGCAGAAGCATCCGGCGCAGGCAATGTGCATGTGTATGCCAGTGTAAAATTAGACGCTAAAGCCAGTGGCGCAGGCAATGTGCTTTATAAGGGCGGCGCTTCTGTGCATGCAGACGAAAGCGGCGCAGGCAATGTAAAAAAAGAAGAATAATCAGTGCCGCCTGATTAGTTTTACTGCAAGTATAACCATACCAAGGATGAACATAAAAATAGATATGCGGTTAATGCCATGCATATACTTCATCCATTTTGTCCTTGGCGCATTGGGGTCTTTCTTTTTTAAGAATAAATATTCCGCCACCTGGCTAAAAATTCCCATTGTTTTAATTTTAATGTAAGATACAAAGCAGCGCTCTAATTGTTTGCCTCTTGTTTAATAAAGCTTGTAAATTTTTGATGGCACAGGCCGCAAAGCTGCCCGGAAAATTATATCTTGACAAAAATTATTGTGAATGAATAACGATAGCAGCCTGAGAAAGATATTTACTGCTAATGATAATTTCCCTGCGCCCGGTTCTGCAG
>CAYRRL010000478.1:0-2746 GCA_964426665.1 uncultured Ferruginibacter sp.
GTTTTCATCAAATATTCAAGGAAATTTGAGCCCAGCGTGCCATAAGCTATTATGCCTTTCAGCTTTGTTTCTTTTGCAATCAATGGCGCAAACAAACCGCCCATGCTATGGCCAAAAATGTAAACAGCATTAGAGTCAACGTCTGTGCGCTGTTTGAGGGTGTTTATCATTTGTAAATACCCGTGCGCTTCTTCCGTAAAACTTATTTCGGGGCAGGCTTTGGTTTTGGCGTTATCGCCCACGCCGGGCTTTTCGGCCCTTGCACACAAAAAGCCATTCCTTGAAAAGCTATTAAGCAACTGTACTTCGCTTTGTGCAGAATCAAATGGCGAATCAAGTGAATAACAACCAATGCCACCAATAAATACAATAGTTGGCAATCTGGTTTTATTATTTTCAGGCTTGCTTATTATCATACGCTGCTTCCCCAGCAAGGTGGCTGCCTCTGTGTAATCCATTTCAATACCTGCATGTTCCTCTTTGGGCATCGGCAGAAAAGTGCCTTTCCCTTTTATATTCCTTTTATCCCTGTAAATCTCATAGCTGAATTTTTCGCCTGCAGTTTGGCTGTTCAGGTAAGCAACTACGCTTTGTGGAGCAGTAAAGGCATGTTCATTTATTTTCAAAAGAATATCGCCTTTTTTAAAACCGGCACTCTCAGCCGTTGATTTTGCAAACACTTCTGATACAAGCACCCCACCCGCTGCATTGGCTCCCATTATTTGTTTGGCGTCGTCAGTAAGCCTTTCCATCCTGATGCCAAGGAATACTTTTCTCGGCAATGATTGTGCGCAGCAGCAACTGAAACTATGCAGAATCAAAATTGCTATACTCAGTACTTTTTTCATTTGTATAAATTGATAATACAATTGTAAATGAAAAAAAACCGCAGAAAATGGTTTTTTGATGAAGGCACAACAAGCTGGCAGTTTTTTACATTATGCAGCGAAAAGGGCATAACAGTGCCGGCAGTAGCAATTTATTGTGCCCGTGCCCTTACAAAGGCATTAAAAGGAACCGGCTGCAGAGAAAAACTGAGGCAATGCTTCGTTAAATTCACCTCGCCAATATAAGGTTGCCTTTTAGTATCCGCCTGCCAGCATTATTAAGCTTAATCAAATAAACGTATGCCCCCCCTTCTGCTGGCACGCCATTATAGTACCCATCCCAGGGAATAAATTTGTTTTTACATTGATACACCAATACGCCAGTGCGGTTATACAAATACAATTCAAAGCCGGGGAACGTATTAAGCGCAGGAATATTCCAGGTATCATTAAACCCATTGCCGTCCGGGGAAAAGGCATTCGGCACATAGATATCATCATACACAATTATATGCACTGTATCCATATCTGTATTGCATCCTGATGCAGAGCTTGCCGTTAGTATATAATCTATATCCTGAGGCGGAGATGCAACAGGTTCTTTTGCTGCAGCATTACTTAGATAATTATCGGGGAACCATGAATATATACCGTCGGCTGTTTGGTTTACTAACTGTATAGCATCGCCTTTTATTATTATTTTATCTGCACCTGCATCTGCTTTGATGTTTTCAATCACATATACTACAACTGAGGCAGTATCCGTGCATCTGTTGCTGCCTGTTACGGTTACAATATAATTCGTGCTGCTTACCGGGGCTGCCACCGGGCCTGGTATATCTGATTGCGAAAGCCCTTCCACTGGCAGCCATACATAACTGATACCGCCGCCTGCACTTAATTGTGCATTGCCTCCTGTACAAATACTTGTACTGTCAAACGAAACCGATGCTACTGGTTTTGGCAATACCTGCAGTATTGTTGAATCTGTGTTTGCACAGCCTTCTGCGCTTTCAACCCTTATATATATTTTTCCTGCTAAATTTGGCTCGATGGCAGGAATAGTAAATGAACTGGTTGCTTCACCAAATGCTGCGCCATCTTGCTTATACCATGAATAGCGGGCACCGCCAGTTGCGGTAAAAGTAACAGGGCCGCCTTTACAGGCAGGGCCAGTTATATCAACAGTTATCGTGGGTTTTAAAGTTTTTACAATGGTTATTACAGGCGAAGCAATCATACAATTTGCAGAATTAAAATTTCCCTGTTCAGCAGCAGCTAACCTGTATTTGCTTTTTACAGTTGCATTAGCCGCAAAATTTACAGTGAGGGCGCTATCGTTCACTGCCCCTATACCTGCCCAGTTAATCCCATCTGTGCTTACTTGCCACTGATAACGTGGGTTAGCAAAACCAGCCGATACGCTGCCCCTTAAAGTAAATGAATGTGCCAATGAATCGCAGTAATACAAACTATCAGTTGCATAGCCCTCGACAAAAGCAGTTATGCGTGGGCCACAAGGCCGGAAAGTAATATCGTCCAGGGCCAGATCGTTTCCACAGCCGCCCTGGGAATTATTAAATATACGTATTGCCACTTCTGACACACCAGGAGGGGTAGCAAAGAAAAAACCATACTGCTTCCATTGAGGGAATTGACTGGCCGGTATGAAGCCGGTATTATAAGTTTGCAATATTGTGCCATCCTTTTTTTCAATCGTAAAAGTAAGGTTTGGCTGAATAACACCGCCGCCGCAGGAATTTTGGCTAAGTACATTCACAACCCAGGCTGCAAATTCATAGATAGTATTGCTGCATAAATTTTTAACTGTTTCAAAATAAAAAGCACTTGGTTCCAATGAAGCATTCACCAGCATAAAATAACCATCAGGGTTGCCTGTATGATCAGACTGCAATGAA
>CAYRRL010000479.1:0-2727 GCA_964426665.1 uncultured Ferruginibacter sp.
CTGGGATTACATTTACTACCTCGGGAGTATATACTACTTCAGGAATTATCGATTTTAGCAATGTTACATTGTGGTACAGCAGTTCTCCAACCTTTAGTACAGCCACCGCGACGGTTTTGAATAATACTACCTATGCCACTACGATGCCAGCAGTTGGGCCTAATAACCTTTCATTTACAGGATTGTCGTTGGCGCTTCCGTTAGGTGCAACTTATTTATATGTTACTTTTAATGTGCCATTGAATGCGGTGGCAGGGCATAATGTAAGAGTGGCAAGTACACCGTTTACCAATATAACTTTTGGCAATGCCCTTACAACTAAAATAGGTACCGACCCTGTGCCGCAAGGTGGGCTGCAAACTATTGCACAGTATTACTACAATTATCCCAACAGCGATTTTACATTGGAACCAAGTTGGTACGAAAATGTTACCGGCACATTCCAAAACCCAACTAACTTTACCGATCCCAATCAGGTTTTTGTTTTTATTGCCAATACGGGCTCCAATATGGGGCTGGTGTCAGCTTATTCATCATGGAATGTATCTGGTACAAATACAAGGATTGATGTGGGGGATGGGATAAACCCTGTGGTGGTGGAAGCAAAACTGCCCATTGTTACAGGCCCTGGCGTTGTTATGAATGTAAGGAACAGGGGGCATATTAAATTCCAGTCAAGCTATATTCCAACCACTTTGGGGACTTTAGAACAAGGCACAGCAGCGATTGACGGGAGCACAGTCGAATATGGCGACACAACAGTAACGGTTACTATAGATACGGTTAAATCTGCCAATTATTGCAACCTTATATTAAGTGGGGCAAATACAGGCCTTGCTAAAAGAAATTTCTTAAGTAATATAGGTGTATCAAGGGTATTTACAACCGGTGGCTTTCCTGGCGCTGCATTAGGCACCATTACATTTAACGGCACATTTGTAACTCAAACAATACCCACCGGGTTTACCTTCCGTGGGTTGAGGGTTAATAATACTTTTGGTACAACAACGCTTGCCGGCAATGTACAGGTGGATAGCCTTTTGCGCTTTACCACTAACTTAAATGTAACTGCCGGGCAAACGCTTACTTTGGGCAATACAGCCACAGTGTTTGCGCCTGCAGTTGGCCTGGGCACGTTAACTATTACCGGCGCTAATGCAGCCTTAACAAATAATAACCCATTAACAACAACATTTTTGGGCACCGCTGCATCGCTTAACCCTTACATTGTGTTTGGCCCGGGGTCTTTTTATAATCTGGCAGCTACGCTTAGCAGTACCGCAAATAATTACGGGCAAATACCTCCTGCTTCCTGGCATGCTACCTCAACAATCAATATAACTAATGTAACATCTGCCGGTGCCAACAACATGGTAATTGGCTCGCCAGCCTCTTTCCAGTTTGGCAACATAACTTTTGATGCGCCAGCTTTAGCTGCGGACTACCGGTTGTTTGGCGGTATCAATAACACAAATAACACAGGGGCTGGCACCTATGCAACTCCGTGGATTGTAACGCTGCAGGGTAACCTTACATTAGGGAGGACAAATGGGTTTACTGTTGATCTTGGCGCTGGAACAGCAGCACAATCATGCAGCACTTATGTAAAAAAACTAAATCAGTCGGACGGTATTTACAGGGTAATAAATAATGCAGGCGCTTCTAATCAGAAAACAGAAATTTTTACTTCCGATGATATTACTCTAAGCAATGCCACGCAATTAATATTAAATGGCGCTGCAACTACCAGCAACAATGTTCGAGGAATATTGAATGTGGGTGCGAACTTTTTAGCTAACTCAGGCACAACCGTTACAGAGTTGGGTACAAGCACAAACAACAACATCATTTTTACCAAAGCAGGCACACAGGTGCTAACTACTGCGGGCGCCAATTTTAATAATGACATCAATTACATTGTGAATAACGGCTCTACAACCCAATTAGGCACTTCCAGCAATTTAATGGTAAATACAGGCGCATACATAAGCCTATTAACAGGTGGCAAGTTTGATATAGCTGCCGGAAATACTTTAGGTATTAATGGTATTATTACAACAGGCGCCTCCAATCTTGGCACATTCAGCGGCACTGCCACTTCGGACCTAACACTTGGCGGCAATGCGGCAGGCAGTATGGGAACAGTCTATTTTACGGCTGGTTCAGCCATATTAAGAAACCTTACCCTTAACAGGGCCGGCGCTACGCCTTCTGTATTGTTTGCAACAAATGGCGCAACTACAGGCACTACATTAACGGTGCATGGCACTATAGCAATTGGCGCAGGCAACGCAAACAATACTATTGATGTGGGAGCTTACCAAATTTTAGCAGGCGGCAGTTTTGCCACTAATATATCCACTGCCAATGCAGCAATTTTCCGTACACAAAACACCGACTTTATTGCGCCTATCCCTGCTGGTTATACATGGGGCGGCACGGTAAGGTATTACAGCGCATCTGCACAAACAATGGTGGCTGGCAACTTTAACATACTGGATGGCACAAGCGGCAACCGTAAACTAAGCCCCACAGGTGTAATTGGCATTGCAGGAACCGGCAACTGTTTTGTAACAGGCGCAGGCACCTATATTATAGACAGCAGTACTGTTGACTTTAATGGCGCCGGCGCACAAAACATACCTGCCTTTACTTTTGAAAATATGGTTTCATCAAACGGTAGTTCCATTAAAACATTGGTAGGCAATGTTGATATCCGTGAGTCTA
>CAYRRL010000480.1:0-2727 GCA_964426665.1 uncultured Ferruginibacter sp.
TTTTGGCATGGGGCACCACGTTAGCAACAAAGAGCTCTTCTATACTTTGTTCGGCGTGTTCGGCATTGGCTTTTTAAATTTTGCTGTAAGCTTTGGGCTGGCGTTTTATGTAGCTGTAAAAAGCCGTGGCATCAGGCTGAGGGATTACCCGGAGTTTTTGGGCATCCTTTGGCGTTACTTAAAAAAATACCCTAAGGATTTTGTGAAAGCGCCACAGGCAAGGGTGGCATCGCAGCTTACTTAATCTAATACCATTAACTAAGTCAGGCCAAACCACAAAGATTTTATTGTATAACATTGCCTGCTTCTTGTTATCCGCAGGAAGCCGTTTCTGGCCGTTCCGCTATTTGCGGGGCGGCTTTTTAGCTTTTGCTTCATTTTCCTTTACACGGAACTTTACAATTTTAGCCACCAATGCCAGCGGCAAGGGTTTGCCAATGGGGAATTGCACTGAGCCTTTGGCGCCCTCGTACTGGCCCAGCTCTTTTTCAAATGCTTTAATAGCCGATGGGGCAGGGTAAAAGCCGATATGGTTTTTGTACCCGGCAAAATGCACCAGGTTGCCATTTAGTTTAAAAGTAGGGATGCCATAGCCAATAGTTTGTTCTGCAGTTGGCGCTGCTTTGCTGATGGTGTTTCTCATTTGCTCAAGCAATGCCTGTGTTTCTTTTGGGAAGCCTGCAATGTAACTGTCTATTGTTTGCTGTTTACTGCGTACAGTTTTTGGTTTGTTGTTCATAATTTGGTTTTTGCTTCCTTGCAAACTTGCTCAATGTATCCTGTCGCCCCTCACTTCCATTGCCTTCATCAGCGCTCTTTCAAAATCGAGCCATTCTTTCCAGCGCCTGCGTACTTTTTCTTTTGGCAAATAATGCTCTGCCAGTGTAATAAACAAAGTGTAATGCCCGGCTTCGCTTTCCATAAACTTCCTGTAAAAGCTACGCATATATTCATCATCCAAATTTTCGCTCAGCCTTTTAAAGCGTTCGCAGCTTCTTGCTTCTATCAATGCCATTGTCAATAGCCTGTCAAGAAAACGGTCTTCCACGCTGCCATCTTTTTTCTGGAACTCCAATAGTTTGTTTACATATTCGTCTTTGCGTTGCTTGCCCAGTTGCAGGTTTCTTTTTTTCAGCTCTGCCAGCACCATGCGGAAGTGGCCCCATTCTTCGGTAACAATCGGTGCCAGTTCTTCCACCATTTCCACTCTGTCGGGGTAGCGTTGAATGAGTGAGATGCAGGTGGTGGCAGCTTTTTGCTCGCAATAAGCATGGTCGGTAAGAATGTCTTCCAGTTGCATCCCTGCAAGGTTTACCCAGCGTGGGTCAGTGGGCAATTGCAGCCCGAGGATATTTTTTACGTCTGTGTTTTCTGTTTGCATTGGGCAAAAATAGAAAAACACATTTGCTTATTTAGTGCTTGTGCCTGTCTTGTTGTAAACAGGCAATTTGTCGAGCTCGGGTTTTATAAGCAGCCACTTGTCTTTTGCTCCGCTAATAATAAACTTCCTTGATTTTTTTGAGGCGCCCGCTATACCGCCAATAACCAAGCCAGTTGCAGCGCCGCCTATAAGCCCTGCAAGTACGGCTTCTTCAGCAGTAATTTCAAAAAAACTATCTCCGGTAATACCAAGAAAAAGCCCCGTCCATATTGCAGTGCCAACAAGGCCTACTACTAAAACTGTGTGGCCAATACTTCTTTTTGTTTGTATGTTCCCGATTTTGCTTACAGGGGCTTCTAATATAGCTTTGTCATTAAAAAGGAGCACACTGCTGTCTGTGCTTCCGGCAAAAAAAACTTTTGCCATTTTTTTCCCTGACAAATCAAACACCTGAGGAACATTTTCTTTTGGGAGGTTGCGGTATTTGTTGCAACAAAGAGCAAAAGCAGTACAAGGATTTTTTTCATGCTGGTATTTTTAGTTTAAAAAATGATTGTTTGCAATAATCGGGCAGGGGAATAATGGTAAAATATAAAACCTGTTTTGTATTTCATAGCATAATTTATTTTGCCAGCACCATTTTGCTTAATTTACGCCCATAATTCTTGTTTATGAGAACCTTGCCGTTAGCTATTTCTTCCATTATCACAATATTGCTTGTTATTGTTTTGGATACAAAAATGGTATTGCCTGCACCGCTTGGCAAACTATTGAGCCCACAGCATGGTGTATGGCAAAATGCAGAAAATGCAGATGCAAATTTTAGCGGCCAGCTATCATTCCCAAAACTAAAAGGCAAAGTGGATGTGTATTTTGACGAGCGCCTGGTGCCGCATGTTTTT
This sequence comes from uncultured Ferruginibacter sp., assembly GCA_964426665.1. Lineage (GTDB taxonomy): Bacteria > Bacteroidota > Bacteroidia > Chitinophagales > Chitinophagaceae > Ferruginibacter. The sequence continues at coordinate 2,284 of CAYRRL010000480.1, forward strand.
GCTGAGCAGGAAAGCGATTTGTATTTTGTTCAGGGCTACCTGCACGCAAAGTTCCGTTTGTGGCAAATGGAATTGCAGACACATGCTGCCGCAGGGAGGGCAAGTGAAATTATCGGCAGCAAAGCATTGGCGCACGACAGGGAGTTCCGCCGCATGGGCATGGGCTATGCAGCAGAGCAGTCGTTAAAAGAAATGGAAGCCGATGCTGAAACAAAAGAAATGTGCGATAATTATACTGCTGGCGTTAATGCATGCATCAGTTCGCTTACGGATAGTAAATTGCCATTAGAATATAAACTGATTGGCTATAAGCCTGAGCCGTGGAGCAATTTAAAAACGGCTTTGTTTTTAAAATACATGAGTTACGATTTGGCTGGCCACGACAATGATTTTGAAATGACGAATGCCAAAAATTATTTCAGCAAAGAAGATTTTGCGCTGCTG
>CAYRRL010000481.1:0-2699 GCA_964426665.1 uncultured Ferruginibacter sp.
CAGGAAGCAACGCTTAGCCGCAAGCAGCAATATTTAAAAATTATTGAAGAGTACCCAATGGTGAAGGAACTGAAGGAGAGATTGAAGCTGGAGTTGGAATAGAAACACGATTGCTCAATAAAGAAATTTTGTACAAGGGCCGATAGCTATCGTAAGCAGCCCAATTGGAATCCAATTGCCAGGCACATAAAAAACTCCGCACTCGTTCCCGGAAACAATATAAAAAACTGCCTGTTGCTTCTATATAAACTATTTCCTTTTTTTGCACTAATTTCGGCACTCATTATAAATACTTAGAAATTTTCAAAATATGGCAGAAGTGATAAGGATGCCGCTGCTGAGCGACACTATGACTGAAGGCAAGATTGTAGCCTGGAACAAAAAGGTAGGCGACAAAGTAAAAAGCGACGATGTGCTGGCGGATGTGGAAACTGACAAAGCTACAATGGAAGTGGTGGGTTACGCTGACGGCACACTATTATATATAGGCGTGCCAGCAGGCCAGGCTGCAAAAATTAACCAGATAATTGCGATTGTAGGCAAAGAAGGAGAGGACTTTAAAAACCTATTGGATGGCGCAAGCGGCGGCTCGCAAGCAACTGTGCCTGCGGCTGCGCCAACTGCATCTTCAGCGCCTTCTGCGGCAAAAGTGGACCCGATAGCTATCGGGTTGCCCGCTGGCGCTAAAGCGATAAGGATGCCCTTGCTGAGCGATACCATGACGGAAGGCAAGATTGTAGCCTGGAACAAAAAAGTAGGCGATGCAGTAAAAAGCGACGATGTGCTGGCTGATGTTGAAACCGATAAAGCTACGATGGAAGTGGTAGGCTATGAGGAAGGCACATTATTATATATAGGCGTGGAGGCAGGGAAAGCTGCCAAAATAAATGAGATTATTGCTATTGTTGGAAAAGCAGGCACAGATGTAAGCGCTTATGTGGCTGCAGAAAAATCTGGCGCTAATGCCGGAGCGGCGACTGACAACAGGCAACCAGCCACCACTAACACAAACAGCGAACAACAATCAACGGCAAACGAGAAACAAGAAACGGTTACTATTGGCCAAAGAATAAAAGCATCGCCGCTTGCAAAAAAATTAGCTGCTGATAAAGGAATTGATTTAAGTAAAATAAATGGCAGCGGCGACAACGGCCGCATTACTAAAAAAGATGTAGATAGCTATGTGCCATCGGTTGCACCTGCTGCTTCATCTGCGCCTGCTGCTATAGCTGCAGCGCCGGCGTTTACGGCTATCGGGCAGGAAGGGCACACAGACATTGAACTGACACAAATGCGCAAAGTAATTGCACGCCGCCTGGGCGAAAGCAAATTCAGTGCGCCGCATTTCTATCTCACTATGGAGATAAACATGGACAATGCAATGGCAAGCCGTACTGCGATGAATGAGGTAAGCCCGGTGAAAATTTCTTTTAATGACATGGTGATAAAGGCCTGCGCTATGGCTTTGCGCCAGCACCCTGATGTAAACAGCAGTTGGATGGGCGACTTCATACGCCGGAACCACCACATACATATCGGCTCTGCTGTTGCTATGCCTGAAGGGTTGATAGTTCCTGTAATCCGTTTTGCCGACCAAAAATCATTGTCGCAAATTGCCGGCGATGCAAAAGCATTGTATGCAAAAGCAAAAGACAAAAAATTGCAGCCTGCCGAATTCAGCGGCAACACGTTTACCATTTCTAATCTGGGCATGATGGATATTGAAGAATTCACAGCTATCATCAACCCGCCTGACAGTGCAATACTTGCTGTTGGCAGAATAAAAGAAGTAGTGGTAAAAAAAGGCAGCGGCTTTGATGTGGTGAATATTATGAAAGTAACATTAAGCTGCGACCACCGCAGCGTTGATGGCGCTGTAGGTGCAGCATTCCTGCAAACAGTAAAAAAATATTTGGAAAACCCGGTAACAATGCTGGTGTAAAATTTTTTTTAAATATTTTGTGTGAGCGCTGAAACCTTTCAGCGCTTTTTTTATAAACAAATGCACATGTGGGTAACTTGTAGATTACTCAAGCGCTGCTTTACAGCAGATTAGCTAATTTACTTCCGGTTCTAACAATCAGCATCCGGAAAAACAATTATCCATTCCCTGTACAAAGTTAAAATGCCAAACAGCAATCGGGCATAAATTTTGTTTGTAGATGAATACCCATAAAAACGTTAAGCACAATGAAATTTCACAGAAGCCAAAAAGTTATCCTGCTTGATACTGAATTTAAGCCTGCCGGTGTAGCAGTTATCCTCGACCAAAATGACGAATCATGCAAATACGAAGTTGACTTCACTTACCCCGACAGGGAAGAATCGCAAAAATTTTGGGTACCCGAAGAAAGATTGGTGATGATGACAGATATTGCCAACGCAGTATAACTTATAAAACGTATTAAATGAATGCCGCTGCTGCAGCGGCATTTTTTATTATAAAAATTTATTTTCAAAAAGTTTTGAAAATTCAAAAACAGCCTTATCTTTGGGCTGCAAATAAAAATCAGCAATATGAAACTGGAAGAAGCCAAACAACAATTCATCAGCAGTTGGGGCGCCTTTGGTACGCATTGGGGTATCAACCGCACCATGGCGCAAATACATGCGCTGTTAATGATATGCGCCGAGCCAGTAACACAAGATGATATCATGGAAGAGCTGAACATCAGCCGCGGCAATGTAAACATGAATAT
>CAYRRL010000482.1:0-2697 GCA_964426665.1 uncultured Ferruginibacter sp.
CTCGGCTTATGGAAGCAGGAGGGCAACGCTGTAAAATCAGGCAGCAATTATGTTGGCCAGGTAAGCCATTTCTCATTTTGGAACTGCGATGTGCCTAATAACTATGTACAGTTCAATTGCACAGTAAAAAATGACGATGGCAGTGCTGTGCCGGGCGCAGCAGTAAAAATATCTGTGGTTGGCGATCCGCAAAGGGCGGGATGGGGTTACACCGATTCATCTGGTTATACCGGAGGCGCTGTGCCTAATAATTCGCAACTGCTGTTGGAAGTATTCAGTAACTATTCATGCGGCACACCAGTATATTCCCAGGCTTTTACTACTACTAACCAGGATGTAAGCCTTGGCATCATCACCATACCGGCGGCAAATGTGGCCACGGTTAGCGGCAACGTAATTAACTGCACTGCGGCCCCTGTAACAAATGGCTATGTAATAATGCTGAAAGATGGCATAGGCTACCGCTATGAAATTGCCAGCGATGGCAGCTTTAGCTTTACTACAGCGCTCTGCACCGGCACGGCCAGCATACAGTTGGTGGCAGAAGACGTAGATGCTTTGCAAAGCGGCACATTGCAAAACCTTACTATTTCTTCGGGCAGCAATGCAGCAGGCACGCTTTCGGCATGCGGCACATCAATTGAGCAGTACATTTACTATAATATCAACGGAACTGATTACAGCATTACATATCCCGGCGATACTATTGCACATTATGTAAACACACAAACTACATTCCCTGTATCCGCTGTTTGGGGCGGAAGGTTTAACAGCGGCGCAGGCAATAGCGTAAATTTTTCTTTTGCACAAAGCAATATTGTTGCTGGAAGCGTACAATCGCTTAACAGCTTTTATGCATCACAAATACCAGATTCATCAAATGCGTTAACGGGCAGCCCTGTGGTGAACATAACAGAATATGGGGTTATTGGGCAATTTATTGCGGGCAACTTCAATTGCACAGTAACGTCAGGGCCACCCCCGGGCACAACTTACAATGTTACCTGCCAGTTCAGGGTAAGGCGCAGCCAATAATCAAAATATAATTCGACGTAAATAAAATGCAATGCTTCCTCAAATCGGGGAAGCATTTTTTATTTATACAATGCCCAACGCTTACTTTTGCATTCACCAAAACAATCATCCCTAAATTTTTTTTCAATGGCTTCTAAAATTACAATGGGCAGCAATGGCAAACTGAATGTGCCAGACAACCCGATTATCCCATTTATTGAGGGCGATGGCATTGGCCCTGAAATATGGCGTGTGGCGCAAAGCGTATTTGACCACGGAGTTGAAAAGGCTTACGATGGCAAACGTAAAATTGAATGGAAAGAAATTTTAGCAGGTGAAAAAGCATTTAAACAAACAGGCGAATGGCTGCCTGCAGAAAGCCTGCAAATTGCAAAGGAGTATATCGTTTCAATAAAAGGCCCATTAACCACGCCTATTGGTGGCGGCATCCGTTCATTGAATGTAGCCATGCGGCAGGATTTGGATTTGTATGCCTGCGTTCGCCCCGTAAAATGGTTTAAAGGTGTGCCTTCCCCTGTTGTAAATCCGCAAGACGTTGACATGGTTATCTTCCGTGAGAACACAGAAGATATTTATGCAGGCATTGAATGGAAAGCCGGCAGCCCCGAAGCTAAAAAGTTTGAAAAATTTTTGATAGAAGAAATGGGCGTGAAGAATGTGCGTTTCCCCGGCGACAGCAGCTATGGCGTAAAACCTGTTTCGTCAGAAGGCACAAAACGCCTGGTGAAGGCTGCTATTGATTTTGCATTGGAAAACCATTTGCCTTCGGTAACGCTCGTACACAAGGGCAATATCATGAAATATACAGAAGGTGGTTTTAAAACCTGGGGCTACGAACTGGCAAGGCAGGAATATGGCGATAAAACATTTACCTGGGATGAATGGGACCAGTTGAAAAAAGACCATGGCGAAGCACATGCCAACGAAGTGCAACGCAAGGCAATACATGAAGGAAAACTATTGATAAAGGATGTGATTGCAGATAACTTTTTGCAACAGATACTGATTGCGCCAAAAGATTATTCAGTAGTAGCAACGCTTAACCTGAATGGTGATTATATTTCTGATGCGCTGGCTGCAGAAGTAGGCGGAATAGGCATAGCGCCTGGCGCCAACATCAATTATAAAACAGGCTATGCAGTATTTGAAGCAACACATGGCACAGCGCCAAAATTTGCCGGCACCGACAGCATGAACCCGTCTTCGGTAATTTTAAGTGGTTGTATGCTGCTTGAATATATTGGCTGGAAAGAAGCTGCTGAATTAATCACCGATGCTTTGCAGGCCACTATCATGCGCAAGAGAGTAACGATAGATTTTTACAATTTGATGCAGGGCGCCACGCTTTTAAAAACCAGCGAATTTGGAGAGGAAATTATCAGCAATATGGGTGTTATCACTGCTTATGTTATGCTGAAGAAAAGCAGCAGTTTGTAATGGAGCAACGATTGCGTAAATCATTCTTTCGTAATATTCCGAATAAGTTACATTTGCACACAATTAAAAAATAGCAATATGGCAAAAATAAAAGTAGCCAACCCGGTTGTAGAACTGGACGGCGATGAAATGACCCGCATCATCTGGAAATTTATCAAAGACAAACTGATTGTCCCTTATGTGGAAGTTGACATTAAATATTATGACCTTGGCGTGGAATACCGT
>CAYRRL010000483.1:0-2692 GCA_964426665.1 uncultured Ferruginibacter sp.
CCAGGCATTGTTTGGGTTCACCATCAAATCTTCTTTGTACACTTTTTCTGCTGCCTCGTATTGGTTCATTTTCAGCAATACATTGCCTAAGTAATGCCTTGCAGGCAACTGCCAGTCCCGAGGCTCGTTGTACAGCATGCCTTCTTCAATATCCGTGGCTTCTTTATAAAAGCCTTTTGCTTTGGGCAATTCATTTTTTGCTTCTGCAATAGCACCTGCTAAAATTTTTTCTGCCACGCTTACAGCTGCAATGCCCGGGTTGAAAGCAGGCGGGCTTTCCTTTAGTTGCTCATTTGGTTTTGCGTTTTTAATAGCCTGCAATTCTTTTTCTGCTGCTGCTGGCTGTTGTTTTCTTGCCAGTGCAATGCCTCTTGCAAAATGCTGCATTATGCTGCTGAATACCCTTGTGTCAGCCGCAGCAGGCTCTTTCAATATATCATCCCATTTGCCAAAGCGAACTTTAGTGAAAGTGCCCGTCATATCAAGATACTGCCCCATCACGCCAAAGAAACCGCCTGCATCAAGAATAGAGGCATCTAAGTTTTTGCCCAACTCACCGGCGTACTTGATGGAGTTGGCATATTGCCCGTCCATCATAGCGCAGGCACATTCCATATGCTGGTTGTGCAACAGGTATAAAAATGCAGCGCCATTCACCGGCGCATACGCAGACATGTAATTGTAGTAACCATCAATGGCAGTAGTATTTACTTTTATCCCTTTGTTATAATGGCCGGAGCGTATGTAAATATGGGAGGGCATATGTACCAAATGAGATACACCGGGCATCATTGCGCCAAGTTTGTTGGCAACTGCCAGTGCTTTTTGTGGTTGGGTGGAGCCTTCCACTGCATGGATATAATAATGGTTGGCGCCCGGGTTGCTGGGGAAACGCTTTACTAATTTTTCCAGTACCGTTACAATTTCAGGCGTCCATGGTTTGGGCTGATAGTGCCTGTCATATAAATCCCATGGGTGCTGCACCATCAGTGCATCTGCATACAATGCAGCAGCATCTGCGCTGTTGGGGAATTTTGCATACACAGCCTTCATGGCATCTGCATACAATTGGTTAAGGTGCTCCCGGCTTTGGGTTGTATCAGCAGTGTAACGTGTTTTCATAGCCTCAATCATAGCCTGCTCTAATTGTGTGCATGGCGCACACCATGTTGCTGCTTTCTTTATCGATTCCAGCGCTTCAGGCGAAGCGCTGTAGCCAAGGTCGTTAATGTTAGGCCCATACGCCAACGCTTTGCCCCACCAGCCCATCGCAAATTTTTCATCAAATTTTACTGCTTTGTCAAATGATGCCAGGGCTTCAATAATGTGGAAGCTGTAATACATGTTGATGCCCTGCTGGAAATAAATATTGGCGCTGTCATTCTTTACTGTCACTTTCATGCGGTAGTTGCCCCAGCCTTTTAATAAGGGTACCGGGTTGTCATCAAGATTGAGCAATGAAAGGTTGGGGCTGCAACTGGCGATGCTTTTCCTTTCAATAATATCACTGTCTCGATTTTTGTATTGAGCAGGAGAACCATTAAATACTTTATTAAAGCCTGCAGCAAACAACAATGCCACAGGCAGCAGCAGGAATAGTTTCATTTGAAGAATGATTTTGAAGCAGAAAGTTACAATGCAGCTTTATAAAATGCAAGAACTGTTTTGAACATGATGCCTGCAACCCGGCCGGCATTGCTATTGCAAGCTAACGATATGATATGCCGGCTTTTCAATTGGCAGATCATAAGCGGTTGATGCTTTAAAGAACTTCCCTACTCCGGTTTTTTCGAAATCCGGTTGGCTGCATATTCTTTTTTGCCAACAGCAGGCTCCAGCTTTCCAATCTTGCCAAGCCCACGCTGCGGCATGTTGTTGTAAACACATTCGTATTCGCCGGCCCTTATTTTATATGTTTCATGCCAAATGCCAACATCGCCATTGCTTTTGATTTTTGTATTAAAGGCTTTCCAGGCAGGGTAGTGAAGGCCGTTGCGGTCTTTTGCGTATGCTTCCAGGTGCTCAAATGATTTCCAGTATTGAACAATAACGCCAAGGCTGAACTCTGAACCGAGAAAACCGCTTTCGGGTTTTTGCGAAAGCTCTTTCAGCATTTTTGGCATCGCCATTGCAACGGGCAGCCATTTATGAACTTTCCACCACTTGTTTATACGCATCCCAATCAGGAAAACTACAAAATCGCCTTCCATGTGCACCGTCATGCGCTGGTTAATTGTTTTTGCCATAAATAATTGTTTTTAATATTAGTATGCAGTCATACAGCCGCAATTTTCCTTTGCTAAATGTAAAACTTTAATTGGCAGCAACATCGTCCCTGAGATGGTTTATATGCAAGGGCAGGAGCGGTGCTGGAAAAGAAATCAGTATCTGCAATCCTGTGCTGCGAACGCTGTGGAAGGGAGAAGAAAAAGCTGGCCCCCGATTTCTCTCATTCACCGAACTGATTGTTGTCATTTACTTACGGCGCCCTTCATTTTATCTTTCAGAAAAAATTATGGCCAATATTATTTCCTCTCCATTCAGGACTGTATTTACAATGTTTTTATTGATTGGTTTATATTCCTGTAACACTTATAATTTCTCAGGCCCACTGCCTTCTGATAAAAAAAATATTTATGAGTTCCCGGCTGACTGGCAGGGTAAATGGAAATATGATGCAGACCACAATGTA
>CAYRRL010000484.1:0-1735 GCA_964426665.1 uncultured Ferruginibacter sp.
CCTGCACACCAAAAATACCTTTCCCCATTTCGGCCACATTGAGGTAGTTTTCTAAAATACGCTCTTTGCTCCAGAGGGTTTCAATCATGAAAGTAAAATACACTTCAAGCCCTTTGCGGAACCAGCCACCGTGCTGCCACAAAAAAACATTTTTTGCTGTTTGCTGGCTGATAGTGCTGGCGCCCCTTGTTTTATTTGGATGCTTTTCATTGTATTTCATGGCCTTCTTTATTGCCTTTACATCAAATCCGTCATGGCCGGGGAACAATTGGTCTTCTGCTGCAATTACAGCCAATTTGATGTTAGGGCCCATTTCATCATAGCTAATATAATCCCTCTTAAGCCCATTGCCAGAAACAAAATTTGCCAATTGTGTAAGCGTAACGGGGGGATTTACCCAACGGCAGATAATGATATAAAAAAACTGGAGTATTACTGCCCAGATAATAATTTTTTTAAAAATGCGCCATGCTTTTTTCATGGTGTTGCCGGTTGGTTAATAGTAACGCAATGTATGCGCTATTCTTTTTTTATGCTGCCTGCTTTGATATATTCAAGCGAATATTTTTTCCCTATAACCATTCCTTTGCCAGAGGCCCTTGACAAAAGGTAACCCACGCCAAACAAGCCAACAGAGGCTGCCAGCAATTCCGGGCTGAATTTTTTATTGTCGGCAAGGTAAACAACACCGCTTGCAACAGTAAGCAGCAAGCCGCCGCCCATTAATGCGCCTCCGCTGCTGCCCCAATCGAAACGCCGCCCGGTTTTGCCAATGGCCGCTATTTGATTGTAATGGTATTGATAGTAGTAAAATGAAGTATCAAGAACATAAAACCCCATTTGCGTCATTACAGGCCGGGTAATATATTGCTGCAAAAAGATGGAATCATTTTTTATTGAAAGGATATTTGCTTCTATGCTTGCGCCTGTGTTGCTGGTAAAAAGTATTTTGCTGCCGGCGAAATAGGTTTTTACAGTTTGCCCTTTTTTCCTGAGCAAAATAAAATCGCCCGCCTGGGGCCTGGCTTCAAATGCCAGCAAAATGCAAATTGTGAAGAGTATTGTTTTCATATTGCTGTGTGCCTTTAATGGCTAAGCTTGGTGGCATAAAATACACCAACCATCAGTGCCACCCCAAAACCGATCAGTATAAGCCCGGAAATTTTATTAATCATCCTTATAACATGTTCATTAATCCTGCTCCTTATTTTTCCAGCCAACAATACTTTTAAAATATCCACTCCTGTATTAATCAGGATACAGGTGCTGAAAATAATTATCCGGTTGCGTACCGCATGCTCATCGCCAGATTCGGCTGCGGCAATAGTGGTGGATGTGGTAAGCCAGAAAAAAATTACGCCGGGGTTAAGGGTATTGATTAGAAATCCATAAAGGCCAATTTTGGCATGGTCTCTTGTACGTATCACAATTTTGTCTTCGTCTTCTTTTAAGTGTACTTTTTTGAAGAACAAATAATATACGCCCAGCACTATCAAAAAAAGGCTGCCGCAAAAACCTATTACCTGCTTGTGGTTAAGCAATTCAATCATTACGCTTGAAAACACATTGGCCAGTACCACCCACACAATATCGCTGGCCAATACCCCAGCCACAAAACTAAAGCCGCCGGCATGGCCATTATTGATGCTTTGCTTAAAAATAGCAAACACCACCGGGCCTACCGATATCACCAGCAACAGGCTTAATGCAAATCCTTTTAAAACCGCTTCAACCA
>CAYRRL010000484.1:1745-2683 GCA_964426665.1 uncultured Ferruginibacter sp.
GATAGAAAATTATAGTTTACAAATGCAGGCATGGCACGCAAAGCGCCGAAAGGCAGTGGAGAGTACTATTGAATTACTATAAGAATATTTTAATTTATTTGAAAATATTATTTTAAAAAAGCAATGTATGCTGCTGCCGGTTTTTCTTTACTCATCTGCGTGGTGCTACTTTTTCTTGAAGATAGGCACGGTGCTGCATGGCTCTCCATACATTATGCTTTTGGCCACAGGCCGCAATAATTTTGTTGCCTGTAAATACGCTGCTTCGCTAATTGGCAAATCGCCACAGCCCTTTATTACAATCCGTTTGTCAGCAAATTCATTTACAGGCAATGCTGCAATATTATTCATCAGCAGTTGCCTCTTTGCTTCTTCTTCATTGCCAAAAATTATTTCTTTTGCTACTGGTTGCAATACGCTTGCCACCAGCATATATGCCCACACAGGTATTACAGCATCGGCGCTGCAGGCAACTGCCACTACTTTATTTTCAAATGCTGTTGTATCTAAATTTTTTAATGCCTCCCTGAAATCTTTTTCTTTCAATATCAGCCCCATGAACAAATATTCTTTCAGGTCGAATACCGTTATCTCTTCTTTTGGGTAATAATCCTCCAGGTTGATTGTTACCAATGCGCTTTCGCTAACCCTGTTTACGAGCTCATTTTCCATGTTGCAAATTTAAGCCGTATAAAAATGATAGCTGCAACAGCATTTTCGGGAAAGGGAATAATCATTTGCAAAATAAAACAGCCCCGGGGTTCCCGGGGCTGCTGCTATTGCCTGCATTATTTTTTAAAATACCTTGCTTCTTTCATCTTTTACATCCGCCAGTTTTTTCAACGCTTCAAACCAGCCATAGCTCAGTTGCTGTGCCATAGCCTTTGTTTTGTCAACTGCCGGGGCATCTACATTTGTAGTGCCGGTGCTGTTCACCT
>CAYRRL010000485.1:0-2682 GCA_964426665.1 uncultured Ferruginibacter sp.
GGCATTGGCGTATACGCATGGAAAGGCCAAACAATTGAAGAGGCTGACTGGTGCATCGAGCAAACATTGTTCTTTGGCAGCCCTGACCGCCCTTTAAACATGATTTTGGACGACGGTGGCGATTTGACAAACATTGTATTTGACAAATACCCTGAGTTGATTGCTAACATCAAAGGTTTATCGGAAGAAACTACAACCGGTGTTCACCGCTTGTATGAAAGAATGGAAAAAGGCACTTTGCCAATCCCTGCTATCAATGTAAACGACTCTGTTACCAAATCTAAATTCGATAACAAATACGGTTGCAAAGAATCATTGGTTGATGCTATCCGCCGTGCTACCGACGTGATGATGGCTGGCAAAGTTGCTGTTGTTGGCTCTTATGGCGACGTAGGAAAAGGTTCTGCTGCTTCGTTGAAAGGCGCTGGTTGCCGTGTTATCGTTACAGAAATCGACCCAATCTGTGCACTGCAGGCTGCTATGGATGGGTTTGAAGTTAAGCCAATGATAAAAGCTGTTCCTGAAGCCGACATTATCGTTACTGCTTCTGGATGCCGTGACCTGATTACTGAAAAACATTTCCGCCTGATGAAGGATAAAGCGATTGTTTGCAACATTGGCCACTTTGATATTGAAATTGACATGGCATGGCTGAACACAAACTACGGCCATACAAAAGATACTATCAAACCACAGGTTGATATTTATAATGTAGAAGGAAAAGACATCATCATTTTGGCTGAAGGCCGTTTGGTAAATCTTGGATGCGCTACTGGCCACCCTTCATTTGTAATGAGCAATTCATTCAGCAACCAAACTTTGGCGCAGATTGAATTGTGGACGAATCATGGCAAATACGAAAACAAAGTATACGTTCTTCCAAAGCACCTGGACGAAAAAGTTGCCCGCTTGCACCTTGCAAAAATTGGTGTTGAACTGGATGAACTTACTACTGAACAAGCTGCTTATTTAGGCATACCACAGTTTGGCCCATTCAAATCTGAACACTACCGTTACTAAGATTTGCTTTCTTAATAATAAAGCGCCACGATTAAATCGTGGCGCTTTTATTTTTACTAAATGCATTTTATTTCTTATTGCCCTGCTATTGTACCGTCAAATTCCCTCGAATTAAAAAGCTTTTGTTTTTATTTACCGTGATTTTTGCCGAAGGCGATATGGTTTGCGATATATTTAAAATACAATCCCCGGAAGCAGGGTCAATAATAATTTCTTTTCCTGCCGGTAACGGATTTGGGGGCACGGTGTTATTAGCCCAGTTGGAAGGTATAGCCCAGTCGCCAGTGCCAGTAAAAATATAGGTGTTTGAAATAAGGCCTGTATTGCCAATAACAAAAGAAGAATCAAGGCTAAGAGGAATAAAAGGCCCGGCAATATAAGCTGCTGGCGTGCCTGCAGGCACCACTAATGCATACGGATCGTAACTCCATTGGGAAGTATAATGTGCCAGTACCATAGCAGCAGCCGGATTCACAGTAGCGGATACCACTTTTTCCGTATCAGCATATTGAAAAATGAATGAAGTGGTTTCATTGGTAACCGGTACAGCGGCGCCAATATTCCAGGTGCGGTTAATCGCCTTTGATATATCAATATTGCCGGTGGGTGCAATACCATAAGATACTACAGCCCGGTATGTTTTGGCAACCGCATCTGAATTATTAATAGTAACAGGGTTATAACCATTTGCAAAAGGCCCTATTGGAAATAATTGTGACCCAGTTACGCCCGTTATTACCAACTTGCCGCTACCGTTAGTAACCACACAAGGCACAGGCAAAACTACTGCCTGTGAAATTCTTGCTGCAGCAATAGCAGCGTTGTATTGGTTCAGCTGCAGGTAACCTTTTTTTAACTGCATTTTGTATGGAAGATTAATATTGTCTTGAAGGTTGGCACCGGCAGCATTATCAATTACCAGCGAAATGGTATCGGTAATGTTACTAAGCCGAACGTTTTGTTGTGAGGTACCGTTTAATACGAGCAGGTTTTGTGCATCAAAACCCTTGGTAGCCTTTATCCTTCCTGCAGTTTGCGATACATTGCCTTTTACAAACATGCTGAAAGACCCTCCGGGCGAATTGCCTGAGGTTCTATTGGTAAAATCAAGAACCCCGCCTGTCATTATTAATGAGCCACGTACAATAAGTGTGTTGGGGTAAGCGCTGCCAAAGTTATCAAAATTAAAAGTAGCATTGCCATATACTGTGCCGCCAGTAATTTTAAAATCGCCTGCAATGGTATCCGTTAGATTGTTAGTGTTTGAATTGGGGGCGCTGAGTTCAAGTGTGCCGCCATTTATCTCAAGTGAATTAATGGTGTAGCCATTAGGATTGGTGGCAAATCTCACGGAGCCGGAACCAGTATTATTAATCCTGACACTATCCATGGTTATATTAGTTGCAGGCAGCAGTAAAGCAGCAGAGCCGCTCACAGTTTGCGTTCCACAGTCCCATATAAGCAAGCCGTCATACCGGGCGCTGCTGTTAAAATTCATGTTGGTGCCCGTAATGCCTGTGACGAGTATAAGCGAACCATTAGCAAAATTGGCGTTGGGTGCACTGCCGCCGCTCCGCTGCCAGTCGAGAACAGAACCGTTTAAAAAATTGATGGTGCCTGCATTGCCATTGCTGATACCACCGCTCATTACAGAGCCGCTGT
>CAYRRL010000486.1:0-2674 GCA_964426665.1 uncultured Ferruginibacter sp.
ATGCCGCATCATGTGGGTTACGACTTCGTTTGGTAATGGCATTTGTTTATTTTTTATTCCCTGGTAATATCTGCGCCCAGCGCCTGCAGCCTTGCATCAATATTTTGATAACCCCTGTCTATTTGTTCAATATTCTGAATCTTGCTTTTCCCTTCAGCGCTTAATGCAGCAATAAGCAATGAAACACCAGCACGTATATCAGGGCTGCTCATGGTTATGCCTCTTAATTTTTGCTCTCTTTCCAATCCAATTACCACAGCACGGTGTGGGTCGCATAAAATAATTTGTGCGCCCATGTCAATCAGTTTATCTACAAAGAACAAACGGCTTTCAAACATTTTTTGATGAATCAATACGCTTCCTTTTGCCTGTATGGCTGTCACTAAAATGATACTCAATAAATCTGGTGTAAGCCCCGGCCAGGGATGGTCGGAAATTGTCAGCACCCCACCATCCATATAGCGCTCTATTTCATACAATTCCTGGGCCGGTATATGTATATCATCGCCTATTAAATTCATTTTTATACCAAGCCGTTGAAACCTCTCCGGTATTACGCCGAGGCTTTCAATGCCTGCGCCTTTAATTGTGATTTCGCTTTGTGTCATGGCAGCAAGGCCAATAAAACTGCCCACTTCAATCATATCTGGCAACATGCGGTGCTCAGTGCCTTTTAATTTTATTACGCCTTCAATCACCAATAAATTGCTTCCGATGCCGGTGATTTTTGCGCCCATGCGGTTGAGCATTTTGCAAAGCTGCTGCAGGTATGGCTCGCAGGCTGCATTGTAAATGGTTGTAGTGCCTTCGGCCATTACAGCCGCCATCAATATATTGGCAGTGCCTGTTACGCTTGGCTCATCCAGCAGCATATAGCAGCCTTTTAAATTATTTGGCGCTGATAAATAAAAATAACCGTCGCTGTTGTATTGGAAAGAAGCGCCGAGTTTTTCAAAACCAATAATGTGTGTGTCTAACCTTCTCCTGCCAATTTTATCGCCGCCGGGTTTTGGTATGTATGCCTTGTTGAACCTTGCCAGCATTGGGCCAGCCAGCATTACAGAGCCACGGAGCTTGCCGCTTTTTTTATGATAGGCTTCACTGTTGAGGTAATCAACATCCACATCATTTGCCTGGAAAATACACGTATCCCTGCTCACACGGTCAATTTTTACTCTCATTTCCCCAAGCAATTCTATCAGCAGGTTTACGTCAATAATATCCGGGATATTGGTGATGGTTACAGGATCCGGCGTAAGCAGCACAGCAGAGATAATTTGCAAGGCTTCGTTTTTTGCGCCCTGAGGGATGATAGTGCCTGATAGTCTTTTTCCGCCTATTACTTTAAATGAACTCATGGATTAATTGCAGGTAGTGAATGGATAGTTTTGATTACTGCCTAAAAGTAAATAAAGCTGATGACAACTCTGAATAAGCCACAGAGAAAGTTAGCCACGAATTACACGAATGGGCGCAAATAAAATTTGCGTCGGCAATAATGAAAGAGTTAAAATAAAAAACCCGGCGCAAAACGCCGGGCATGTATAATTGCTTTTTAAAACTAATAACGCTTTTTAAAATTGCGGTTGTTGCCACCGCCGCCGCCACGGTTGTCCCTGCCACCGCCACGGTTGTTGTTATTGCGCCCGCCGCCGCGGTTGTCCCTTCCTCCACCACGGTTATTGTTTCTGTACCCCCCGCGTGATGGGTATTCATCTCTTTCAATAGCTTCAGCCCTGTGCTTTACAAAGGGGCGGTTGTTAAACTCAAGCTGCCCTTCAGTAATAGCGCTTAATTCTGTTTGAATGTTATCATCATGAACCAGCTCTTTGTGCCAGTTGCTGTATGTAAGCTTCATGTAATAAGCAATGGCATTGGCAAACCCTTGTTTCTTTTCAGGGTTTTCTTCCTTTAGTGCTTTGTCAATTACAAACTCAATGTTTTTGCCAAGATGGTTGAACTTGGGGTATTTTTTTGGGTAACGCAATGCCGGCGGCTTCGATTTTAATGTTTCCCTTGTAGGAATTGGGTAAGGGCTGTCAACATCTAATTTAAAATCGCTTATTAAAAACAAATGGTCCCAAAGTTTATGGCGGAAGTCTTCCACGTTTTTAAGGTGTGGGTTTAAAAAACCCATCAGTTCTATCAATGATTGTGCATTGCGCTGCCTCGTTTCCCTGTCTTCAATTGTTAAAACATAATCCACCATTTTTTGGATATGGCGGCCATACTCCCTCATTATTAAATAACTCCTTGTGGTATTATATTCCATATTGCTATCTGTCATAAGGCAAATATAATGAAATTGGTTTAGAGGGCCTGTGAGTTTAGAAGTTTAGTACGGGCCTGTCAGTAAATGATGCTATGAAAGATACAGTTGAACGGAGCGTCGCCAATACGGCTCCGCAATGAACCAATGCTTGTTCACAAAAACTCAAACAAAAAACTTTCTGGCAACAAAAAATGCAATGATTGCCCCTGCGCTGTCTGCGGCCCAGTCCATCAAGTCAAATTGGCGGCCGGGTATAAAAAACAACTGTATAAACTCTGTGGCAAGCCCCCATACTATGCCTGCTATGCCCATGCGTAAAAAGAGGCTTACTTTATCGCTGGTTTCCATTGCAGCTTTTTTGAATGGCATACAAAACCAAAACACATTGCCGCCAAACAATGC
>CAYRRL010000487.1:0-2388 GCA_964426665.1 uncultured Ferruginibacter sp.
TGCATTTTTGAACATTTAAACAATGTTCACGAACTAACACAGTGCGGGTACGAACTTTAATGACACACAGTTTCTTACCGGAGGTTGTTTGAGCCCCAGTTGTCCTGATGAGAGAAGCAGTAACAATTAAAATACTAAACGTTATATATTCCAGTGGTTTTGATGCGCTTTCGACAGGCGTTGGTTTATTCAAATATAACCCTGCTACTGATGGCCTCGACCCGGTAACCAATACTAATTCAACGGCATTGGCTTCTGAGCATGGGTATTTTATTTTCATCCGTGGAGACAGGAGTTCAGGCGGCCATTACGGCGCAGGCGCACCTACCACTTCCACAGTATTACGCAGCACTGGCACAGTGTTCCAGGGTGATCAATCGGCTGTGTCCTCCGGTGCTCAAAACTATGGCCTTGTGCGTAACCCTTACCCATCAAGAATTGACATGAGGCAGATTGTAAGGAGCGGTTCGTTGGTAGATGCTTACCAGGTATGGGACCCTAAATTAGGCGGCGCTTTCGGTGTGGGCGCTTACCAAACATTTACCAAGAGCGGCAGCGATTATATAGTAACGCCTGGGCTTGGCAGCTATGGCGCCAATGGCTCGGTGCAAAACTTTATTGAAAGCGGCACAGCCTTCTTTATACAATCTTCTGGCGGCTCAGGCTCGGCACAAGTGGTTGAAGCTGCAAAAACATCAGGCAGCAGCGTGGTTAACAGGCCGGCAGCGCCACAGGCTGGCGAAGCTAAGTTTGCTTATAACTTATATGCCAACAACAACGGCAGTTTTGATGCTGTTGACGGCGGCCTTACTTTCTTTGCAGACGAATACAGCAACCTTGTAGATGCAAATGATGTAAGGAAGAGCACCAACTTCAATGAAAATTTTGGCACCAAAAGAAGCAATATTGATTTAGTGGTGGAAAGGAAAAAGAACATCAATGTAACCGATACTATTTTCTTCAGCATGAGCCAGCTAAGGCAAATTGGCTACAGGCTCGATATTGAAATGGCAAATATTGACCCATTGATAACGACTGCATTTTTAGAAGATAAATACACCAACACAAGCACAGCGCTTGATTTAACTGCAACCAACGCTTACAACTTTACAGTTGATGCCAATGCTGCTTCAAGGGCGGCAGACAGGTTCAAAGTTGTATTCAGGCAAAGCACAGTGGTGCCGGTAAGTTTTGTAAGCATTAAGGCAGCACAGCAAGGCAGCAGGATAGCGGTGGAATGGAATGTGGCCAACGAAATAAACATCGCCCGCTACGAAATAGAAAAATCAACTGATGGCCGCAGCTTCAGCAAAAAAGGCGCAGTGGCAGCAGCAGGCACCAGCGTTTATAACTGGCTTGATGAAAGTGTTGTGGATGGCTACAACTATTACCGCATTAAATCCGTAGATAACAATGGCCAGGCTAAATATTCAATAGTTGTGAAAGTGCAGGTAGGCGGCAAGAAAGCAATTTCAGTAGTGAACCCTGTAAGCGGCAATTTTGTAAACCTTCAGTTTGCAAACCAGGCTGCAGGCAAATACGGAGTGCGAATTACTAACATTGCAGGCCAGGCTGTGTATAACAGGGAAGTAACCCACAATGGCGGCAGTGCTTCTCAGGGTTTTGTATTATCTTCGCCGCTGCCGGCAGGTATTTATCAGTTGGAAGTAATAAGCCCTGACAATACCCGTTTCACAGAGAGGTTGGTAGTAAATGGAGGCAATTAATTAAAAATAATTAAACAAAAACGATGATACTTTCATTAGGAGGCTTTAAGAAATTGGTTAGGGGCAGGTTTGCTATCATGTTGTTTGCAGCAGTAGCGCTGGCACCGGCCGCAGTTTCCGCACAAAACGCCAGCAGCAACGACTTTAATGACGAGCCTGCTGCCGTGGAACCAAACCAGGGCGGTGGCCCGTGGGGCAACAGTGCCGGTTCTTCTATTGGCACAAGGGATAACAGCAGCACCGAGAGGCAGGCAACAGACCCACGCCTTGGCCCCGGCGGCGGCACATTAGGCAGGCCAGCAGGCCCTACGCCTGATGCAACTGGCGGCCCCGGCGGCAACCCCGACGTGCCTTTTGACACAAGCATGAACCTTATGTTTTTAGCTGGAGGCATTGTGTTTGCCTATGTGGTGTACCGCCGCAGGCTTAAGCTAAAAGCAGTAGAAGCCAAACAATAAGATTTTCATTCTATAAAAGAAAAGCACCTGTTTACCCGGGTGCTTTTTTATTTGTGGCACCGCCTGCTTGCACATTCCAAAACAAAAATTTATCTTACTGGTGCATTTTATCTTCAAACCATAAAACCTTTTTATCATGGACATTAAAAAATTATTGATTGGCGCTGTCGCGGGCGGCGTTGCCTTCTTTTTGCTTGGCTGGC
>CAYRRL010000487.1:2398-2668 GCA_964426665.1 uncultured Ferruginibacter sp.
CTTATTTATGGCATGTTGCTGCAGGATTTTATGAAGCACAACCCCGGGAAAATAGGCTTAATAGGAAGGGCAGAAGAAGATTTTGTTTTTCTTGTTGCAGGCCAGGTATTGCAGGGGCTTTTGCTTTCGTACATTTTGCTAAAGTCAAATGTAAGTTCGCTTGGTGGCGGGCTGGTGATGGGGGCTGTTATTGGCCTGTTGCTGGGCGCTGCCATTGACTGTACCATATATGGCACTACCATTATCATGAGTAAAAAAGGGCTGGCTGCA
>CAYRRL010000488.1:0-2635 GCA_964426665.1 uncultured Ferruginibacter sp.
GAACACGCCGAACAAAGTATAGAAGAGCTCTTTGTTGCTAACGTGGTGCCCCATACCAAAAAAGCCAATGGCAGTATTAGCCGCAGAAATAGTAATGTGCCGGATATCAAATGGCAAGCCGAATATCTTGCCGAAAAAGCCCGCCATGCCAAGGAAAAAACCCAATGCGATGTTCCCGATTAATGCGCCCATGTTGTTCTCAATGTAATGGATGATTTTGTAGCGGCGCTTTTCGCTAAAGCCATAGCGGAAGGCGGTAGAGTTGCGGAGGCGCTCCCCTATTTTTCCATACACGAGGTAATTTTCCACATAGCCGGCAATAAGCCCGCTGGCAAACAAAAAGAAGCCGGTGAAGCAGGCCTTCAGCCATGCCAGGCTGTGAAAAGGCTGTTGGTCGGTAAGCAGTTTATGCGCTGCCGCCATTTGCTGCGGCGTATCGCCCCCAACCACTTTTACACCTGTGGCTTCAAAAAACAAAACTGCCAGCAAATAAGTAAGGGGGAACACAATTATTAAATTACCAGCAAACGAGGCCAGCTGTGTGCGGCTTACTTTGCCTATTGTGATGGCAAGGTTTCTCAGGTCAGGCCTGTCACCCGCTTTTTGTGCATCAAAAGAACTGGCCACATTGTTAGCAGTATAAGCTGGTTGCTTTGTTGCCAAAGTGGAATTAGTATCCTGAATCAAAATAAAACCCAGCGAATAATTCACGCTGTACATAAAGCCCTGCCAGAAGGGTGCCATTGCCACTTTGCCCAATAAGTTTTTTACAATGCCTATAAATGAAATAATGATGCCGCCGCCCACAGCGCTGCGGAACATGCGCCAAAACTCTTCCCTTGTGGTGGAAATAAATTTTTCGCCGGTGCGGCCGCCATGCTCAGCAATCTGGTAAGCGAGGTAACCGGTGTTTTCGCTTAAAAATTCTTTTACCGAGTATTTGGTGTTTTCATTGTGCACCACCGTGCGGACGTACATTACAAAACGGCTGGTATTTACCGTATTGTCTGCATCCAGCACATCTAATATTATGAACATCCTTTCTACCTGCTGCTGCAGGCGGCTAAGGATAAAAGTTTGTGCAAGGCTGGTGCCATAGGCAATGCGCTGGTCACGTATCCACTGTATGCTTTGCCGGCAGTTATGCAATGCTTCGCCGATGTTGGCCAGCATTATCTTTTGGTTGCCTTCATTAGCCACAGTGCCGGCGCTGGCAAAAATATATTCGTTAATAAGCCTGTTCTGCTCCAGAAAGGGGTAAATAGCGTCTTCAAAATTTTCAAAGCGGTGCGTTATTTCTTTTTCAAGCCCTAGTGTGGTAATGCGGTAGCTTAGTATTTGCAATGAGCGCTGCAATTGCTTTATCAACGCCGGCTCGGTAAGGTTTACCTGTATGCCCAGCATTTCAAAAAACTGTTTCCACAAATCGCTGTTGATGCCTTCCACCCAAATATAATCGGTGCGCTTGTAAAATATTTTGTTGATGACGTACAGGAAATTGTCGGGCGCCTGCAACTCGGGCAAAATTTTGTGCTTAAGTTTGGCGCCAAGCTCCTGCACAAATCCCCGGCCGCTCACAATGCCGCTTTCGGTAAGCGCCTGTACAATATTAGTTTTTAAAAACTGCCCAAGCAAGGCACGGCGCAGCGAAAAAAGAGAGCTTTTTTCTTGGCTTATCTGGAACAATACTGCCTGGAATTGAAGCTCTGCCTGCACAATGTCTTCAGGGTCTTTAGGCCTTATCTTCCCAATGAGCTCTGTCAAAAACTCAAGGCTCCTATTGGGCGAATGAAGCGGCAATACAACGGCCTGTTGTTTTTCAGGCACGGGAGTATCAATTTTTTTTCTTCGCAGCCACAACATTCGATGCTTTTTAATTTTTTTGGGAAACGCTCAACGTACGACAAAAAAAGTGCCTGAAATGTTGCATTATTTCCTCAAAAGCAAAAGATATTATTACGATAACGTTGCCGGGCAACTGTGGCAGGCTAAAAAACGGCTGTTTGCTAAACAGGCGTTTTGAAAATAGCGGTGAACCGTTATTTTTGTATTTCTCTATTATTATGAAAACATATACATCTACAAAAGCCAAAACAGAAACTGATCTTCTCACTTTGGAAGACGAATATTGCCGCCTCATTATATGGAATGACGATGTGAATACATTTGACTGGGTAATACAGGCGCTGATAGAAATTTGCGGCCACAGCGAAGAACAGGCCGAGCAATGCGCCATCATTATTGACAGCAAGGGCAAATATGCGGTCAAGGAAGGCGATTATGATACGCTGAAACCGATGTGCGACGCGATTACCGAAAGAGGAATCGGCGCCACCATCGAGGTGACTGCCCTCTAAAGCCAACGCTCCATTCATGCCTTTCCCACATTCTGTTTGCCAGTTTCCACCGGTGGAATCCGCCGATGAAAATGGACTGCTGGCGATGGGCGGCAACCTGGAACCCGCTACCCTGCTGGATGCCTATTCCCGGGGAATTTTTCCCTGGTTCAATGAAGAAGATCCCATCCTTTGGTGGAGCCCCGATCCCCGTTGTGTATTGTTTCCCCCTCAATTGAAAGTGCATGCCTCTATGCGGAGCCTGCTGCGCCGGGATAGATTTCGTTTTACCGTTAACC
>CAYRRL010000489.1:0-2624 GCA_964426665.1 uncultured Ferruginibacter sp.
CCAATTGTTTTGCCTGCTGCATAAAATTGCCATCGCCGCAAATGATAAGCTTGCAACCCACATCTTTCATTGCTGGTATCAATGTTTCAAAACAACGGCCTTCGTTTACAGCTCCCTGGTATAAAATGTATTTTTCATTGCCGTAGCTTGAGCCCTCACTGCCGCCCCCGCTGCCTTGGCTCGTGCCCTCACAAACCGCCTCTTTTAACACAGGCACATTCCTCACCACTGTGTATTTTATCCCATACATCTTAAAAAACTCATCGGCAATAGGTTTGTTAATGGTGTAAGCGTTTTTAAACTGCGGCAGCGCATACTGTTCTATCTTCTTCCAAATTTTATAAATAGCAGGCCGGGTTACAATTTCCTTCATTTCGCAAAACAGTTCGTGTGCGTCATATACCCGTTTAGCCCTTTTCAGTTTTGAAATAAAAAGGCAGGGCAGGATGGTGTCAAGGTCGATGGCACAAATGCAGTCCATTTTTTTTAAAAGCAGGAAAAAAAACAGCCGCAGGTTATACTCTGCGTAAAACAGCTTCCCTTTGCCGAACCAGCAATTAAGCCTTATTTGCTTGTATGCAGCGGGGCTAAGGGGGGCAGGCTCTTTCATTTTTCGCCCCACCAGCACCACGTTGTGCCCGGCCCCGGCCAGCGACCCACAAATACGGGCCATCCGCTGGTCGTAGCTTAAATTGTTAGTAACTGTAAGGTAAATGGTCATGCTTGTTTGGCAAATATGGCTGAATATGAACTACTAACTGCTGAAACTGGCTATTTTTTTGCCATAAAAGCAACTTAAAGGCAGTAAAATTGAGTTTTTTGCCTTACTTTCGCAGCCGAATAAAAAAAGCAATTTAACAAAGAAGTTAAACAACAAAGAGATGTCTCACTTAACAACAGAAAAAAAAGCTGCAATCTTCGCCGGGTTTGGCGGGAAAGCCACTAACACTGGCTCTATCGAAGGGCAAATCGCTTTGCTTACAGAGCGTATCAACCACATTTCAGACCACCTGAAGTCTAACAAAAAGGATTTTTCTTCTCAAAGGGGCTTGATGATGATGGTAGGCCAGCGCAAGCGCCTGCTTACATACCTAAGCAAACACAACCTTACTGGCTACAGGGCTTTGATTGAAAAATTAGGCCTCCGTAAATAAACTTAAACTATGTTTCAGTAAAATAATTCCCAGCTATATTTAATGGTTGGGAATTATTTTATTTTACTGAAGCCTTAACCCAACGGGGCTTTGCCATATTGCAAACTTGCCATTTTGCTCTCTTGCGGAACAGGCCCTAATTATTAAAAATCTAATACACTAAACAAAATGAGTTCAACTCCAAAATCAGTAACATTTGATATAGGCGGCGGCCGCATGGTTACTATCGAAACCGGTAAAATGGCCCGCCAGGCCGATGGCGCTGTAACAGTGCGCCAGGGCGACTGCATATTATTAGCAACAGTAGTGGCTAATAAAGAACCAAAAGAAGGCCAAAGTTTTTTCCCATTGTCAGTGGACTACCAGGAAAAGTTTGCATCTGCTGGCCGTGTGCCCGGCTCTTTCTTTAAAAGAGAAGCAAGGCTGAATGATTATGAAATATTAACCAGCCGTTTGATTGACCGTGCTCTTCGCCCGTTGTTCCCTGAAGATTATTTCTGCGATGTGCAGGTATTAATATCATTGGTATCAAGCGATGCGGAAGTATTGCCTGATGCATTGGCTTGCCTCGCCGCCTCTGCGGCCTTAGCTGTTTCAGATATTCCCATTCAGGAGATTATTTCTGAAGCCCGCATTGCCCGTAAAGACGGCCAGTTTATCATCAACCCAAGCCGCACACAATTAGAGGGCGCTGACCTTGAGTTTATCATTGCTGCTACAGAAAAGAATATTATGATGGTGGAAGGCGAAGCGAAAGAATGCCAGGAAGAAGACCTTGTAAAAGCTTTAGAATTAGCGCATGACGCTATCCGTATTCAAATTAAAGCACAGGCAGAATTAAGAGCTGCAGTTGGCGTTACTGCCAAAAGGGAATACACCAAGCCTTACCGCAACGAAGAGCTTAACCAAAAAATAATCGCATTCGCAAAAGATAAAATGTATGCTATTTCAGCTTCGGCATCCGCCAAGCATGAAAGAAGCGATGCGTTTGCAGCGCTGGCTGAAGAAGTAAAAACTTTCCTTGGCGAAGAATTGCCTGACGAAGACAAAAAATTGATTGGCCACTACTTTGGCGAACTGCAATACAACGTAGTTCGTGACATGATACTGAATGACCGCAAGCGGCTTGATGGCCGTGGGCTGGAAGACATCCGCCCATTGAGCATGGAAACAAACCTGCTGCCAACGCCGCATGGCTCATCACTGTTTACAAGGGGCGAAACACAATCCCTTACTACAGTAACCTTTGGTACTCCTTTGGATGAACTGCTGGTAGAAAGCGCATTCAAATCTGATTATACAAAATTCATTCTGCATTATAATTTCCCGCCATTCAGCACCGGCGAAGTAAAGATGATACGTGGCGTGGGCAGGAGGGAAGTAGGGCATGGCAATTTGGCTATGCGTTCGTTAAAACAAATGATGCCGGGAAAAGAATACGCTTATACGGTACGTGTGGTAAGCGATATC
>CAYRRL010000490.1:0-2607 GCA_964426665.1 uncultured Ferruginibacter sp.
TTAAAGGCCTTGCCATTTCTGTGTTAAGGGTGCCGATTGTGATAACCCTTGGGTCAATGGTTTTGCCTGTTGAAATGCGTATTGCATTTGTAAGCGGAATGGTAGAAACCTGCAACTGGTTGCTAAAGGTGCTGATACCTGCTCCAGAAATTACCACATCCAAAGAATCTCCTAAATTAAAGCTGTGTGCCGCATTGAACCTTACCACTATGCCTGCTTTGCCAGTGCCTTGCTGCAATATCAGGTTTTGTGAATTCAGGTTGTTGCCTACCCTGTCAGAAATAACAACACCAGTAATTTTTGTGTCGTCAGGCACAGGCACTGTGGCGCCAACAGCATACAATTGCCTCATAGCAGAAATATCCCTTAAAGTGCCGGTTGGTGGCGGTATCACGCAATCCGTGCCGGTAAATTCAACTTCATCAGGCGTACGAATAGTAAGCTGCTTGGAAGTGCTGAACGAGCCGGCAAAAATGGTATAGATGGCCGTTACAGCACCAATACCTGTTGGCAAAGGCGTGCTGGCAAATGTGCAGTAGTTGCTGGTGCGTATTTCGATGCTTGAGTTAGCAAGGTCGTCGCACCTGTACAAATCAAAGCTGGCGGCGCTTGGCGAAGTAACACCGGCGCTGGCAAATGTTTTGCCTAAATCGGCTGGCGCAAAACGGTAAGCTTCCAGCTTTACAAGCGTGGCGATATACTTGTTTTGCATGTCGGTGCCCAGTTGGTCAACAGTAACTGTTTTAGGCGTAACCACATTGTTTAAAGTGCCTTTAAACATAACGCTGTTTACTTTTGCCGCAGGTATGT
The DNA here is from genome assembly GCA_964426665.1 of uncultured Ferruginibacter sp. Classification (GTDB taxonomy): domain Bacteria; phylum Bacteroidota; class Bacteroidia; order Chitinophagales; family Chitinophagaceae; genus Ferruginibacter. The sequence goes on from CAYRRL010000490.1 coordinate 811, forward strand.
CTGCAAGCTCTGGCCTTGTGCCTGTAACCACGCCGCCACCCAATTGGATAAGCCCTGCATAATCACTTAAATAAAGGCCGTTGCACTTAATAAACACTTCCCTTCCTATTGGGAAAGAGTTGTAATAACTGTTAAGGTCAATCAATACATACAAACCGCCGGTGCTGTCTTGTATCACCATTTGCTTGTACAGGTTGCCTGTCCTGTCGTCACCCGTTACTATGCCACGGATAATAATGTCTGAGCCTGAGTCAATTTTATCAAATGCCCCACGCACAGTATGCCTTGCTTTTAATTGTGCAATAGTAGTATTAGCAGTAATGTTGGTAACAGGCGCTTCTACAGGCGGCTGGTCAAACTGCTTTTTGCAGGAAGTATTTAATACAGTTACCGCAGCAATAAGCAGCGTAGCTGTAAAAAATGATCTTGAAAACTTATTCATATTTGATTTTTTTTCTTGATTGATAAATTTGTTTGTTTATTAAAATCTGATAGCTGCTGAAGCGATGAATGTGCGGCCAAAGCCCACATAATATTTTGCCGGGAATTTGTTGACATTCTTTTCTTCAAAATCAAAACGCAGTTGCTCAGACCCGCCTGTAATGAGGTCCCTGTTATCGAGCAAATTGCTAACGCCCACGCTGAGGTTAAGGAATGTGTTTTTCTTAAGCCCTTTAAACCCGTTGTTTATTTTCCACGACCAGCTTGCAAACATGTCAACTGTGTATTGCCTGTTCAACTGTGTTTGGTTTACAATTGTATTGTAAGCGGCTGAGCCCGGCTGAAGCCCTTCCACTGCAGCTACAGTGCGGCGGAGTGGGTTAAAGTCGAGCCACATTTGGTCAAAGCGGTTTACGTTGGCGCTCAGTGTCCAGAAGTGTGGGTCACGGTAGTAAAAACCAACGGTGTATGCTTCCTGCGGCGTGGCCACCCTGAAGTTTTTTGAATAAACAGTTACATCTTTTGCCAAAACGCTTGCGCTGTTGTCTAATGTAACAGTGGCTTTTTGCCTTGTGGTATAATAATACCTGCCCACGTTGGCAGCAGCATTAACGCTAAGCCCTTTATATACTTTTGCTTCGGCGCCCAACTCTACGCCATAATGCCTGCGGCCAATATTGCGGAGGGCATAGTTTACAAAGTTGGTGTATTGCTCATCATAAAATGTAAGCACATTCATGGCATTGGCTATTTCGGTGAAATAACCAGTAAGCCTCAATTTTACATTAGGCGCATTCATCAAATACCCTGCTTCAGCAGTTTGTATCCTTTCTGAAGTAAGGTTGTCCTGCACAAAATCCCTTGTACGGGGAGCTATGTATGAGTTGTCGAAAAATGGAGCCCTTGTCAAATGGCTGCCATTGGCAAAAATGTAGTTGCGCCCGTCAATTTTATAAGTAATGCCGCCTTTGAAAGCATAGTTATAAAAATTCTGGCTTGCAGATTTGCCATAAGAATTATTGGGGAACAAGCCCACTCTTGCATTGCCAATCCTGTTGAACGTGGTATATGAGTGTTCTGCCGCAAGGAAAAAGTTGATTTTCCGGAACTTGAAAATACCCTGTGCCCACACAGCAGCTTTCTTAATGTCAATATCATAATTGTAGCCAAACTTATCGCCCTTGCGTAAAATCCTGTTTGGGTTATTAAGGTCGTTTTGTATAGCATCAGTATTGCCCCTGAAATCCCTTTCGGCAAACTGGTTGATATCCACATAAAACTCGCCGCCCAATAAATCATTCACTTCTTTGTAGTATTTATTTTTTTGGTACTGGTAACTGCCGCCTGCATTAAAGT
>CAYRRL010000491.1:0-2605 GCA_964426665.1 uncultured Ferruginibacter sp.
TTTAAAAGTATCCGCCAAACAAGCGATGGCGGGTACATAGTAGCGGGCTATACAAATTCAAACGATGGCGATGTTTCGGGCAACCATGCAGCCAACAATGATGGCTGGGTTGTAAAACTGAGCAGCACTGGAAATATAGAGTGGCAGAAATGCTTTGGCGGCACAGGCATTGATTTCCTGTATTATATTGAGCAAACATCAGACGGCGGGTACATTGCTGTAGGCAATTCCCCAGGTGGAGACGGCAATACCGCAGGCACTGCCGTAGGTGGCGGCGGCTGGGCTTTAAAAATAAATAGTACTGGTGTATTACAATGGCAACGTTCCTTTGGCAGCGGCTCGCCAATGGGGTGTATCAGCCAAACAACTGATGGAGGCTACATTGTAGGGGGAAGGACAACTGGCATCAGTGCAACTTATCAGGTGATAAAGCTGAATAGTTCTGGCGCCACTCAATGGCAAAATAACCTTACTGCTTATCATGGCGGGTATATTTTTTCTGCATTCAGTTATGGATCCAAGCTGCTTATAGTTAAGCTAAACAGCTCTGGCATTTCACAGTGGGCTAAATTTTTAGGCGGCGATTTATTTGAAACACCGGGCAATGTAACCCAAACTTCAGACGGTGGTTATCTTGTAACTGGTACTGCATATTCAAATGTGGGCGATGTATCAGGAAATCATGAAGAAGGAACGGGTGATTATTGGCTTTTAAAGCTGAACAGCTTTGGCACTCTTCAGTGGCAGAAACCACTTGGTGGCCTTGGCACTGATGATGCACACTGGGGCGAGGCAACAAGTGACGGAGGTTATATAATAGCCGGGAAAGGAATTTCTAATACAGGGGATATAACAGGCAACCACGGTGATGCTGACTTTTGGGTAGTAAAGCTAGGCGGCGCAGCAATTTCAAATGTTACTATTACATCATCTGCAGGTACTAACGGCACTATTAACCCCATTGGAAATACAAGTGTGCCAATAGGCGGCAGCCAATCATATACTATCACGCCCAATGCTAATTATCATATTAATGATGTACTCATAGATGGTGTTACTGACCCCGGGGCGATAGTTTCTGGTACTTATACATTTAATAATGTTGCTGTAGCGCATACTATCAGCGCAAGTTTTGCCCTAAACACTTTTGCTATTACAGCTTCGGCTGGGGCAAATGGAAGCATTAGCCCCAACGGTATAACACAGGTTGGCTACAATAGCAGCCAATCATATACCATTACTGCCAATAGCGGCTATAATATAGCAGATGTATTAGTAGATGGGGCTTCAGTTGGCGTGGTAAGTTCTTATACTTTTAATAATGTAACAACGGCGCATGTCATATCAGCCAGTTTTGTATCGGGCTGCCCTGTTAATAACTGGACAGGGGCTATTAATAATGACTGGAATAACCCAGGCAACTGGAGTTGTAATATTGTCCCTCTATCCGGCACGCCTGTAATCATTTCAGCAGGTACGCCTCATTTAAACGAAAACTTTACGGTTGGTGGTTCTTTAACAATTAGCGGCACAGGCAGCCTGGTTGTGGATGCGCCATATACATTAGCTATCAGCGGCAGTGCCGATTTTGGGGGAAAACCTGTAACCTTCAGTTCAACTGCCAGTGGCACAGCCTCATTAGGGCTGGTTTCCGGCACATTAATCAATGCCACCAATGTAACAGTTGAAAGATACCTGCCAAATAATGGTTTCCGTTCATGGCGCTTATTATCGGTTCCCACTTACGGCAGCGGGCAAACGATAAGGCAGTCTTGGCAGGAAGGTGATGCCAACCCATTACCAAAACAAAATAACCTGGCTAACCGGGGCACACAAATAACAGGTGTGTTTGCAACTCAGGCTGCCGCAGCAGCAGCAGGCTTTGACAGCACTTCGGTACAGGCGGGCATGTTAAGCTGGAATGGAACGGGCTGGAGCAATGTAACTTCAACCAACCAGCCATTAGCAAATCAAAAGTCATGGTTTGTATATGTAAGGGGGGACAGGAGCCAGACTGTTACAGGCTCAGTTAACAGCTCAACAGCCACTACCCTGCGCAGCAAGGGTACTATTTACACTGGCGACCAGGTTACCAATATTGCCGCTAATGCTTTTGCGCTTGTGCCGAATGTTTACCCATCTGCAATCAATTTTACCGGCTTAACAAGAAATGGCGGGGTAAATAATTTATTCTATATCTGGGATAGCAAAAAACTGAATGGCAACAGCCTCGGCGCTTACCAAACATTTAGCGCAACTAACGGCTTCGCATGTATGGTAGGTGGGGGAAGCTATGTATTGGGCCAGCCAAACACCACCATAGAAAGTGGGCAGTCATTCTTTGTAACCAGCAGCGCAGCAGGGAGCATTACATTAAAAGAAAGCGCTAAAATAAGCGGCACCAACGGCAACCTTGGGTTTAGGCCAACTGTCAAATCTAAAATAGATACAAGGCTTTACAATCATGAAGGTGAAATGCTTGATGCAAACGCTGTGGTATTTGATGCGGCTTATAGCACAGCAGTAAGTGGCGAAGACGCACCGAAATTTGGCAACCCCGGCGCCAACTTCGCCATTGAAACAGAAAACAAGCTGCTGGCCATAG
>CAYRRL010000492.1:0-2594 GCA_964426665.1 uncultured Ferruginibacter sp.
CTGTATTTATAAACGATGTGTGCAGCAAATGGGAGCAGGTAGATGAAGACGATGACCCCAAATGGGATGTATTTTTAAAACTGTTACAGAACGAGCTGTTAAGAAAAGACATCAATCCTTCTGGCAAACTGGTTATTTTTTCTGAGTCAAAAGAAACGGTGAAATATCTCCTGCATCAATTACAGGCGGCAGGGTATGAAAAAATCCTCACAGTATCAGCAGATAACCGGAAAAGCGTTCATGACACCATACTGCAAAACTTTGACGCCAACTACCCGGGCGAATTTGCATATGATATCGATTTCATCATTACCACTGAAGTATTGGCGGAAGGAATTAACCTGCACCGGGCTAACATACTGATCAATTATGATACACCATGGAATGCCACCAAACTGATGCAGCGTATTGGCCGTGTAAACCGTATTGGCAGCACTGCTACTATCTATCATTACTCGTTTTATCCCAGCAGGCAAAGCGATGACCTGATCAATTTATATAATAATGCTTTCATAAAATTGCAGGGCTTTCATTCAGCCTACGGCGAAGATTCAAAAATTTATACACCGGAAGAAGTATTGGAACAGGTAAAGCTGCACGAAAAAGGGTTGCCGGAAGATGAAGATAAAAGATTGAAGTACCTGGAATTTATCCGCAACTTTAAAGTAAAAAACGAAAAAGAATTTAAACGCATCGCAAAATTACCCATGCGTGCAAGAACAGCACGTGATCCACGTGTAGCTAAAAAGAAAGGCGTTGCTGAAAGCTCATTGGTTTTTTTAAAGTCGGATTATAAAATGGAGTTTTATAAAATTTCTCCAAAGCTGAATGAACCGCTAACCTTTATTGAAGCAGTGGAATTGTTTGAGGCGCCTGTATCCGAAGTAGCAGAGAAATTACCGGAATACCATCACGCCCAGGTATACAGGGCCGTGCAGAAATTTGAAGAAGAATTGCTCGCCAATAACAGCGACAGTATTTCCGGCGAACAGGCCGATGCCAATACCAACCGCTCAAAAAAATTTTTACGGGAAGAGCGCTCTGCCAGTACAGATGAAAAATTTCGACAGGCATGTGATCAGTTACTACTGTTGCTTGATAAAGGAACCTTTACCAACCTTACAACCGAAGTAAATAAAATAAGATTAAAACTTGACAAATCTCAGTTGCAGGAAGCCAAAGCACACAACTTAATCATCTCCCTCGCTGTAAAATTTGGCAACTTACAGGCGGATGAAGACGATACAGAAGCTCTGGAAACAGATCTGCCTGTAGAAATAACCGACGAGCCGGATATTATCATTTCCGAAACCTTTACAAACTGATGACCGCATTCAATAAAGAATATATCACCTGGCTGCAACAATTAAAAGTACGTATCCGCTCTGCTCAAATAAAAGCAGCCGCTAGGGTAAATGCCGAGCTTCTTTTTTTATATTGGGATTTAGGTAAAGAAATACAGGCTAAAGAAAAAGAAGCCCGCTGGGGCACAAAACTCATAGAGCAATTATCAAAAGACCTGCTGGCCGAATTTCCCGGTATAAAAGGCTTTTCACGTACCAATCTTTTTTATATAAAAAAATGGTACCTCTTTTATCAGCTATCCGGCGCAATAGTCCCACAACCTGTGGGACAATTAAATGAACACAGACGAACAGGCAATAAAGAAGCAGCCGGAACCAATTCTTCAATAATCCCACAGTTTGTGGGACAAATACCCTGGGGCCACCACCGTGAAATAATTACGCATTGCAAAACAACCGACGAGGCTTTCTTTTACATCACCCAAACAGCCACCCATAACTTGAGCCGCAGTGTATTGCTGCATCAAATGGATTCTGGTTTATATAAACGACGTGGAAAAGCCATCACCAATTTTGACCAAACATTGCCACCTCCCCAAAGCGACCTGGCCAATGAGTTATTAAAAAGCCCGTATAATTTCGATTTCTTACAACTGGGCCCACAGGCCAATGAAAAAGACCTGGAAGATGCGCTTACCAACCAGCTTGTAAGGTTTTTACTGGAGTTAGGTGCCGGCTTTGCATTTATAGGAAGACAGTACCAGCTGGTAGTGGATGGTGAGGATTTTTTTATCGACCTGTTGTTTTACCATACCCGCCTGCATTGTTATGTTGTGGTAGAGCTTAAAATAGATAACTTTAAACCTGAGTATGCCGGCAAGCTTAATTTTTATTTATCGGCCCTTGATGCAAAACTGAAGTCTGCGTCCGATCAGCCTTCTATTGGTTTACTGCTGTGTAAAAAAGCGGGTAAGCTGGTAGTGGAATATTCGCTCAAAAATATCAGTAAACCCATTGGTGTAAGCGAATATAAATTAACCGAAGCTGTGCCCGGTAAATTAAAAGGCAAGCTGCCTTCTGTAAAAGCAATAGAAAAAGAATTGAAAAATGTTACCTCATAAATTCCTTCAACAACTGCCATGACAGCCGAACAGCTAAAAACCATCTTTGAAAAAAAATATGACCGCAATAGTTGGTACAGCGTACTAAAAGATAATTTTAATGTAACCACGCTCAGGGAAAAGCCTGCAGATATTACGCACCGCATAAAAAAGAACGAATACGATGCAA
>CAYRRL010000493.1:0-2573 GCA_964426665.1 uncultured Ferruginibacter sp.
ATTTTTGGGAGCAAATTGTCTTTTAACAGCAATACCCCAATCAGGAATACAGAAAATATTATTTCAGCGGTATTCAGCGCTTCCGAATGTATGGCAGTATACGCTGAAGGCGAAAATATTTTGCCGATAATATCCATGGCATCAGAAATATTTGCAGCCCTGAAAAATATCCAGGTAAAAGCAACTAAGAAAAATGTAATGGCAACATTAATAAAACCCGGCCATTTCGCTTTAGGGAACAGTTTGTCCCTCACTAATGCCAAAACCAAATAGAGGCCATGCAGAGCCCCCCATACAATAAATGTCCAGTTGGCGCCATGCCAAAAACCACTGACAAGAAAAACAATAAATAAATTAAAGTACCATCTTGGCACAGCAACCCTGTTGCCACCAAGCGTAATATATAAGTAATCCCTGAACCATGTGGATAAGGAGATATGCCATCTTTTCCAAAATTCGCTGATATTTCTTGAGCTATAAGGGTTATTAAAATTAGTCATCAGCTTAATACCCATAATCCTTGCGGCGCCAATCGCTATATCCGAGTAGCCTGAAAAATCACAATAGATTTGAAAGGTAAAAAAGAGCGTGGCAACTAATAAGTTTGCGCCATTATCGTTTACCCCATTCCCATACATTTCATTTACAAGCATGGCCAGCCTGTCGGCTATTACCACTTTTTTAAAAAAACCCCACAGCATCATCATCATCCCTTCTTTAAACCTTTCAAAGTCCCAGTATTGTTCTTTATGGAATTGTGGCAATAAGTTTTGTGGGCGCTCAATTGGGCCAGCTACCAGTTGTGGGTAAAACATCACATACAAACTGTAAATACCAAAATGCCTTTCCGCTTTTTGATGGCCCCGGTACACTTCAATGGTATAGCTCATTGCCTGAAAAGTGTGGAAAGACAAACCGATAGGCAGTAAAATTTCCAGCAAAGGGATTTTTGTGCCGGGCGAAAAACGAGCTAACGCATCATTGATATTGGTGCCAAAAAAGTTCCAATACTTAAACACAAACAGCACCCCGATATTTGCTATCAGCGATGCAATCAAATATTGTTTTCTCCTTTTCCCTTCGCTTTTTTCTATCTGTATCCCGGCAAAATAATCTATCAAAATGGTGAACCCCAAAATGAGTATATAAACAGGTTTAAAAACCATATAGAAATAGCAGCTGGCAATCAGCAGCAGTTTCCACCTGTTTTTGTGGGAGAGTTCAAAATATAAAATCGTTACAGCTATAAAGAAAAGTATAAACTGTATTGAGTTGAAAAGCATGGGTATTTTTTAGGGCGCTAAAGTAAAATAATATTTTATCCTTCTATGCTGAAGGGGCAAATAATTCAACAGGTTGCCGGCTGCCTGCATACAGATATTCAGGTGCAAAAACAACCGGAATAGTATATTTTTGCCAGCTAAGATATACCACAAACCAACACCATGCTTTTTAACTCTGTTGATTTCGCCATCTTTTTGCCGATAGTTTTTGTTTTGTATTGGTTTGTTGTAAACAAAAATTTAAAACACCAGAATATAATGCTGCTTGTAGCCAGCTATTATTTTTATTCTGTGTGGGATTCCCGTTTCATGTTCCTGCTTATTTTTTCAACCCTGCTCGATTACTTTACCGGGCTTAAAATGGCAGGCGCTAAAAGCAAAGTGAGCAAAAAGTTTTGGCTTTGGTTAAGCATCGGCATTAACCTTGGCTTTTTAGGCATATTCAAATACTACGATTTTTTTGTCACTTCCCTTGCAGAAGCCCTTTCTATGCTTGGCTTAAAAGCCAATTTCCAAACACTCAATGTTATTTTGCCTGTAGGCATTTCCTTTTATACTTTTCATGGGTTGTCTTATGTAATAGATATTTACAACGATAAAATAAAGCCTGAAAAGAATTTTGTTGACTATGCCGTTTTTGTAAGCTTCTTCCCTTTGCTTGTAGCAGGCCCGATTGAAAGGGCTACGCACCTGCTTCCGCAGATTCAACGAAAAAGAGTATTCAATTACAGCCAGGCCACTGACGGGCTGCGCCAGATATTGTGGGGGCTCTTTAAAAAAATTGTAATTGCAGACAGTTGCGCTGTTTATTCCAACCTTGCTTTTACAGATTCTGCCCACCATTCAGGAAGCACATTGTTGCTGGGGGTTTTTTGTTTCACTATTCAGATTTATTGTGATTTTTCAGGCTACTCGGATATAGCGATTGGAACTGCAAGGCTTTTTGGGATAGAACTGCTTCGCAATTTTGCCTTCCCGTTTTTTTCAAGGGACGTATCAGAATACTGGCGGCGCTGGCATATTTCATTATCATCATGGTTCCGCGACTACCTTTATATACCGCTTGGCGGAAGCAAAGGCAGTTTATGGCTTAAAGTCAGGAATGTTTTTATCATCTTCCTTGTCAGTGGTTTTTGGCATGGCGCCAACTGGACCTATATTGTATGGGGTGGCCTTAATGCCGTCTATGTTTTGCCCTCCGTATTGTTTAATACAAACCGCAAGAATCCGGATATTGTAGCACAGGGGAAATACCTGCCAACGTTCAAAGAATTTCTTGCTATTGCATTC
>CAYRRL010000494.1:0-2572 GCA_964426665.1 uncultured Ferruginibacter sp.
ACTTTGAACAATACCCTTCCAATTGATACATACCACGACGAATCCCTATAATAAATTTTACCACTATTTGTACCGACAGCTTTGAATTTATTGCTGTTTCTATCATAGAGATACCTTAATGAATTCCTGACAAAACAAATACTTCCATCCGGCGCTAATCCACTTATAGCACTGGAGGTTGAATAAAAAGTTATTTGACTGCTTAGTCCTGCGGTATCCCTCAGCCATATATTTTTTTGCCCCAATGTGCCGGGTTTAGTATAAGCTACAAAGCCATTTTCCACCCTGAAATCATCCCAAGAACCGGAACTGCTCAACACAGTATAAGCTGCATTAGCATATAAATAAATACCGGATGGCCCAAGGAAAACAATAAGCTTTCCATCAGTACGGGGATATGTGCTTAGCCCGTTTGTAGTAACCTGTTTTGTAGTGTCATTGGCATAACGGTAGATATTGTAATTACCGCCGGCCGCATCACTTGTCCAGTAAGCAACAGACCCATTGGCCGCAACATTGTTATTACTGTTGCCTGCAATTGTTGATATCATCTTGGTTATACCTGTGGCTGTATTCCTTAAATAAAGCTCACGCCCGCTAAACCCATTGTTCCAAATTGCATATTGCCCGCCTACATTGAAAGACGAAGTATGCCCACTTGCGCCTAAAGAATAAAGAGAATCATTATGCAAATCCTTTATTTGCCAGCCATCCCAGGTAAGGAACATAGCGCCTGATGGCGTCAGAGCAGAATACCAGCTTACACGTGCCGGTATTTCCTTGATGGCTCCTGTATTGATATCTGCAATCCTGCCGTTATCAACTCCTATCTCTTCGGAACGGGACAATAGTTTGCCATAATTAAAATCATTAATTATTCCTTCTGTTGAAAATACCCTTTCAAGATAAGGGCTGCTTTCAACAAAAATATACCTGTAACTGTCTCTTATTTGTGCCCTGGAATCAATAACCCTAAAAAGAACAGACCCATCCTGCCCCTGCAAAATTGAATCAGACAGGCTTATGATCGTATCTACAGAATTTGTAAAAGTGTCAAGGCTTATTCTCCTGTAGGGGTCATTAAACTCAATAGTAACTGTCATTTTACAAACCGAATTATCAACAGCAGCAGCTTTTATGTGCAGCTCAGGAGTTGCCACTTCCTGGTTTATGGGCAATTGTATGTTTATTTTAGGCGGAGGGTCAACAATAACATTTTTTGTAGCAATACCTTGGTTGCCTATAACATCAGTAGCCGTAACGGAAAGCAGGTATGTGCTGTCAATAGTCAAACCTGATGTGGAGAGTGTGCCTTGAAAATAGGGGCCGATATTGATCATGGAAACTTGCCTGTTCTCAATTGTAGCAATAACGCTGGTTATTTCATATTCGCCTGGGGTAACCCTTGCCTTCACAACCACAGTGCTGGTGTCAACTAAATTGTTTTCAGGCGTAATAAAAGAAACGCTTATTTGGCCAAATAGCAATTGGCTTAAGAAAACAGGAACCAGCAATGAAAATATAAATTTCATAAGCAGTTTGTTTTAGTCGAGGAAAAAGACATTTTACTTATGCAATGTAAACTTAAAAACCCTGCTAACAAAATTGTGTTGAAAAACCATTGTTTTGCATGTGCCCCAAAAGCAACAGCCCCTGGTTTTCAGGGGCTGTTGCTTTATTCTTTTGCAGCTTAACTGCTGTTATTTCCTGTTTACAAACACAGTCTGCACGCTCCTTGTTTTGTTGGGTGCCACAATTTCAACTGTGTATGTGCCACTGGCTATGCCTGATGGGAGGCTAATGTTTTGCACTGCGTTGCCGCCTGCATGCATTACCGCTTTTGCCATCAACGATTGCCCGCCGTTTGTTACTAAACGGATGCTGTACTTGCCTGCTGCCTGGTTGGTGAACGACACGTTCATCACGCCGCCCTCTATTGGGTTAGGCGATACCGTGAATGCTGCCTTGCCGCTGCTGATAACAGGCTTCGCTTTGGCAAACACAATCCTGAACCTGTTGGCTGCTGAAGAGCCTGCATTGCCGTCCACTGTGAACTTCACTTTTGTTGCTTCGCTAACGCTTACTGCTGTGCTGGTTTGCAGGTAGCTGTCTTCAAGCATAGCCGTTACGCCTTCGGGCAAGGCCATGTTGCTCATTTCTATTTCAAGCGTGTATGCACCCTTGGCAAGGTTCCACATCCTGAACTGCACTGCATCGCCTTCTTTAACCAGCCTTGTGCCTTCTATGGCCAGCAGCTTGTTTTCTGTTTCAATGGCGAAGTTGGCGCCGGGGTTGCCCATCTTCGGTGCGTCTTCTTCTGCTACTGCTTTGCTGTAGCCTGCATCGAACACTACTGCATTGGCGTCCGCCATTTCATCCAGGCTGTTGTAAAGCCTTGTGTCTATCTTGGATTTTGCTACTGGGCGGAAGCCTAAGTTGCCGTTGGTGCCGCTTATTTTGGCTGACTCCTTCAATACTATCGTGCCCGATGCACCGCTTGTTACAAAGAAGCTCTGCCCGCTTTCTATCGTGGTGTTGGGCGCCAGGTACGTATAGCTGCCGCCGTTTATCA
>CAYRRL010000495.1:0-2563 GCA_964426665.1 uncultured Ferruginibacter sp.
ATACATGACGCCCATTGACAGCAAAGCATACCGGGCCGCAGCCAAAGCAATGGAAACAACGTTTGGCAAAAAGCCAATACCTGTTCGTGGCGGCGGCAGCATCCCTATCTGTGCTTTGTTTGAGAAAGAATTGGGTATTAAAATAGTTTTTATGGGCTTTGGCCTCGACAGTGATAACCTGCACAGCCCAAATGAAAAATTCAATCTGGAGAATTTTTATAAAGGCATTGAAACGATACCATATTTCCATAAGTTTTTTACAGAGATGAGTTAACAAAGGAATTAATTATAACTTTAAAAACAGGTAATAAACAATTACCTGTTTTTTATTTTTGCAAAATGGAAAAAGAAAAGCTGCGGATTGATAAATATTTATGGAGCATCCGGTTATTTAAAACAAGGGGCATGGCAGCAGAAGCATGCGACAAAGGAAAAGTAAAAATGAACGGTGATGCAGTAAAAGCATCAAGGACAGTGCATATAAATGATGAGTATGAAGTAAAAACAGAAGTGAAAAGATGGAAGATAAAAGTAACTGGTTTGCTCGATCACCGGATGCAATATGCCGAAGCCATAAAATTTTACGAAGACATTACACCGCCGGAAGAAATGGAAAGATTACAGTTCCAGTCGGCTGCATTCCATACAGGCAAAAGATTAAGCAAGATTGGAAGGCCAACGAAAAAAAACAAGAGGGATTTGGATGAGTTTATGGAAGGATAAAATTGTTTTAAGAATTATGAAAATTGATATCATCTCTGTTGTCCCAGGCTTGCTAGAAAGCCCCTTTGCCCATTCAATAATGAAAAGGGCGAAAGACAAAGGCATTCTTGAAGTGAATGTGTACAATCTCCGTGATTACACAACGTATCCAAGAGCGCAGGTGGACGATTACCAGTTTGGCGGCGGCGCCGGCATGGTGATGATGGTGGAGCCATTAGTAAATGCTATTGAATGTTTGCAAAAAAATACAACTTATGATGAAATCATTTTCTTAACCCCAGATGGAGAAACTTTCAATCAAAAAACAGCCAACACATTATCATTAAAGAATAACCTGCTGCTCATTTGCGGCCATTACAAAGGCATTGACCAAAGAGTGAGGGACCATTTTATTACCAAAGAAATTTCCATTGGCGATTATGTATTAAGCGGCGGCGAACTGGCGGCTGCTATTATTGTGGATGCTGTCGGCCGTTTAATCCCCGGCGTACTGAACAATGAAACATCCGCCCTCACCGATTCATTCCAGGATAATTTATTGTCGCCGCCGGTTTATACCAGGCCAGAAGAATTCCGGGGATGGAAAGTGCCGGACATTTTATTAAGCGGCAACCATGCAAAAATTGAGCAATGGCGTGAAGAACAAAGCATACTGCGGACAAAAGAGAGAAGGCCTGATATGCTGGATGATAAAACATAAAAAAGCCTTCATGCCTCAATTGCCACGTAAAAGAATAGAATCAATCGACCTGCTGAAAGGCCTGGTGATGGTGGTAATGGCACTTGACCATGTGAGGGATTATTTTCATTATTCTGCATTCTTCTTTGACCCAAATGACCCTGCGCAAACTACCTGGCCAATTTTTATCACACGTTTCATTACCAATTTTTGTGCGCCTGCTTTTAGTTTTTTAGCCGGGCTTTCTGCTTTTATGGTTGGCAAAAGAAAAGCGCCTGCTGCATTGTCTGCTTTTTTATTCAAGCGTGGGCTTTGGCTGGTGTTTGTTGAAGTAGTTATCGTAACATTTGGGTGGAAATTCGATATACAATTCAGGCATATTGGTTTGCAAACCATCTGGTCGCTGGGCGTAAGCATGATGGTGCTGGCAGGTTTGATACATCTTCCTAAAACAATTATTCTATTGTTCAGCTGTATAATAATTTTCGGCCATAATCTTTTAGACAATATCCATTTTGATGGCAGCATGTTATGGTCAATGCTGCATGAACGGAGGCCATTTAAAATATCAGAAGGGCTTACGGTAAATTTTGCGTATTCGTTAATTCCATGGATTGCAGTAATGTCTTTGGGGTATTGCTTTGGCTCTTTGTACGATAGTTCTTTTGGCGCAGTTAAAAGAAGAAAAATATTGAATGGGCTTGGCGCAGGCTCTTTGTTGCTTTTCATTATTCTTTCTGCAATAAATAAATATGGCGACTTAGAAGGCTGGAAAAATTATGGCGATACATCTAAAACATGCATGTCAATTTTAGATGTGGACAAATACCCGCCTTCCTTATTGTTCCTGCTGGTGGCACTGGGCGGCACGTTTCTTTTTTTGGCCAACGCTGAAAAATTAAAAGGGCGGTTGGCTGATTTTTTTTGTGTATTCGGAAGGGTCCCTTTTTTCTATTACATCGTTCACATTTACTTTATTCACTTTATTGCATTATTTGCCGCTGAGTTTACAGGATTTGGCTGGCAGTCAATGATTTTGCCCAAGTTCGTATCAAGAGTGGAAGCATTAAAGGGTTACGGTTTTAACTTGCTGACGGTGTATTTAATCTGGATTGGGGTTATACTGTTACTGTACCCCCTTTGCAAAAAATTTGACAGTTA
>CAYRRL010000496.1:0-2548 GCA_964426665.1 uncultured Ferruginibacter sp.
GTAAAGCCGCTGCTCTGCGGGCGGTAAATACCTTCCGGAAACCTTAACCATGATGCCAGGCCCGGGTCGTTGCAGGGGCGCAGCCGGAAGATATTTTCTTTAATAACCTGGCTGCTTACTAAATCTGTAATAACAGGCGTGCATACTGCCGCCAGCAACCACCACCAGCCAGTTTTTTTATAATTGAAAAGTACATACAGCAAAAAAAACAAATAAAAGGGCGCCCATGTTTCCATATTGCGCAACCAGGGCATCAGCCAATCAAAAAAATCATTGTGCCAACGGTCATTTATATACCGTAGCAAGTTCTTGTCCCACCCCATCTGGAATAATGAATGCATGTAATTGTATTGGCAGGCCTAAAAATAATTAATCTATTTTTGCTGCCGCAATTAAACATTTAAAATGCTTTTTATAAAAAAACTGCCCAGGTTGATAAGATGGATTGCTTCTGTGCTGTTGTTGTTTGTGGGTGTTATGACGCTGCTGCGCCTGGTTTTCCTTTTTGGCTACAAGCCTCCGGGCAAGCCTTTTTCAGGCTCAGCATTGCTGATGGGTTTGAGGTTTGACTTAAAATTTGCCTGTATAATGGCAGTAACGATTTTGGTACTGTGCAGTTTCCCTTTTGCAAACCCATTCAAAAAAGCAGCCGCTGCTAAATTTTGGAATATTCTTTTGACTGTCGTATTTTTTATCACCCTTTTTTTTTATGCAGTTGATTATTTCCATTACGGCTATTTGCAACAGCGCCTGAATGCCTCCATTATCAGCTATTTTAATGATGCTGCCATTACATTAAATATGGGTCTGGAAAGTTACCCTGTATTCAAAGTAATGCTACTGATAATTGTTGCCACAATTGTATTTGCCTTTATTTTCAAAAAATTATTGCTTTGTTACCAAACAACCCAAGTTATTGACAGAAGGCGTGGCGTTAAATGGTATATATTATTCTTCATTCTTTTAGCATGGGGCATATTTGGCAAAACAGGGCAGTTCAACCTGCGCTGGAGCGATGCATTTACATTAAAGGATAACTTTAAAGGCAACCTTGCGCTTAACCCTTATCAAAGTTTTTTTAGTTCGCTAAAATACAGGGATATAAAACCCGACATAAACAAAGTGCGCCACTACTACGCTATGATGGCGGAGTATTTCGGTGTTCAGAAAAAAGACAGCATAAAGTTGAATTTTGAAAGGGATTATATGCCTGTTTCTTCAGGCAACAAACCCAATGTGGTGCTGGTAATTTGCGAAAGCTTCAGCATGTACCGCAGCAGCATGGCGGGCAACCCTTTTAATACAACGCCTTATTTTAACAGCCTTTGCAAAAACGGTGTCTTCTTCGACAGGTGCTTTACCCCCTCTTACCCAACGGCCCGTGGCGTATGGGGCACTATTGTAGGAATACCTGACGTATTGGGAGCACACAGCCGCACTGCCAGCCGCAACCCAGAAGTGGTAAGCCAGCAAAATATAATGGACGGCGTTAAGGGCTATGAAAAATTTTACTTTATCGGCGGCGACCCTACCTGGGCAAACATTAAAGGCGTACTGCTGAATAATATTGACAGCCTGCACTTATACAGCCAGGATGATTATGAAGCAAAGAAAGCAGATGTATGGGGCATAGACGACAAGAGCCTTTTGTTAGAATCAAATAAAATTTTATCAAAACAGCAGCGGCCGTTTTTTGCTGTGATACAAACAGCAGACAACCATCCGCCTTTTACTATACCTGAAAGCGAAAAGGCATTTTTTAAACAAGTCGAATACACCGAAGACAGCTTAATAAAAAATGGCTTTGACAATAATGACAGGCTGAATGCCTTCCGATACACTGATTACTGTTTTGAAAAATTTATTGAAGCAGCAAAAAAAGAAAAATATTTTGCCAATACAATCTTCGTTTTTGTTGGCGACCATGGCATACCGGGCAATTCAAACAGCATGTACCCAAGAAGTTTTTATGAGTTGTCGCTTACCAACAACCATGTGCCGCTCCTGTTTTATGCGCCGCAGCTTTTGCAGCCTAAAACGGTGCACCATGTTTGCTCGCAAATAGATGTAATGCCTTCTATCGCCACTCTGCTCAACCAACCTTTCCGCAATACGGGCATGGGGCAAAGCTTGTTTGCAGATAGTGCAGCTTACAGGCAAAATGCTTTTATTATTGACCATGGCGCACCGACTATTGGCGTGGTAAACAACGAGTATTACTACAGAAAAAACACACTGACTGATAAAATTGATTTTGCCTCTGTGGTTAATAATGAGCCTGTGCCTGTAAATAAAACTACTGACAGCATAAAAAAACAACTCAGTGTTTTAACGGATGCTTATTTTAATACAGCAAAATACCTATTGTACAACAACAGGAAAAAATGACGGCTGAAATATTGATACCGGTTTTATTATTACTGGTGGCATTTTTATACGCATCGGTGGGGCATGGCGGTGCCAGCGGTTATATAGCAGTGCTAACGTTGTTCAGCATACCATTGCAGGTGTACAAGCCTGTGGTGCTTATTTTAAACACCATCATTGC
>CAYRRL010000497.1:0-2538 GCA_964426665.1 uncultured Ferruginibacter sp.
GTTATAGGCGGCAAAAAAAAGTGACCCAGCAACATACTTTTAAAAAAGGGACTGGCTATGCCGGTCTTTTTTATTGCATATTTGTTAGTAACCTGTTGATAACACAAGAAAATTTGTGTGAATAGTTTCTGGTTCACTTGTAAGTACAAGCAATTAAATTTACTGCCTGCCTGCATCCTGTTTCATTGGCAAAACCTGTTTGGTTTATTGGGGTAAAATGTGAATTTCTCACTTACCCACAGGCAATACTTGTTACAGGTTTTACCGTAGGTTTGCCATCCTTTAAAATTTTAGAACGTGAGATTAAAGAGTTTAGAAATCAAAGGGTTTAAAAGTTTTGCCGACAAAACTTTATTGCAGTTCGACGAAGGCATAACAGGCGTTATAGGGCCTAATGGCTGCGGCAAAAGCAATATCATCGACAGCATACGCTGGGTAATTGGCGAGCATAAAATAAGCAACCTCCGCAGCGAAAACTTAGAGAGCCTTGTGTTTAATGGCTCCAAAACAAGAAGCGCAAGCGGCCTGGCCGAAGTGAGCCTTACTTTTGAAAACACAAAGAATTTACTTCCAACAGAATTTAATACCGTTACTGTAACCCGTAAGTATTACAAAAACGGCGAAAGCGAATACCGCCTTAATGATGTGGCCTGCCGCCTTAAAGACATCCATAACCTTTTTATGGATACTGGCGTAAGCACAGACAGTTATGCCATCATTGAACTGGGCATGTTGGATGATATCATCAAAGACAAAGAAAACAGCCGCCGCAAAATGCTTGAACAGGCTGCCGGCATTACCATTTACAAAACAAGGAAGAAAGAAGCCAAATTAAAACTGGATGCAACAGAACAGGACCTGGCTCGTATTGAAGACTTATTGTTTGAAATAAACAACCAGTTGAAGAGTTTGGAGAGCCAGGCAAAGAAAGCAGAGAAGTATTTTGAAATAAAGAAAGAATACAAAGAGATAAGCATTGAGCTGGCAAAGGCTGCATTGGAAGGCTTTAACCTTACTTATAAAGATTTAACGCAGCAGCAGCAAACAGAGGTTGACAAGCGTATTGAAATAGAAACGGAGATAGCAAAGGAAGAAGCAGCATTGGAGCATGAAAAGCTTGGCTTTATCGAAAAAGAAAAAGCCTTGCAGGAAATGCAGCATGCTTTTAATGACATGCTTGCTAACGTAAGGAGCAAAGAAAGCGAAAAGAGCCTGGCTGCACAGCGCCTGCAATACCTAAAAGAAAGGGAAACAAGCCTGCATGAATTCATTAAAAAATCAGAAGGGCAGCTAAAGGGCCTTGATGAAAGCATACAGTTTACCAGCCAGCAGATAAAAGACGACGAAGCAAAAGTGGCTGAACTGGAAGAGAGGCTGGCTTCATTAAAAGATACTGTTGAGGAAAAAAGAAAAGTATTTGATGAAAAGCGCAGCGGCATTGATGAATTGAGAAGGGAAAACCAGGCCATACAGCGCAGCCAGTTTGATGCAGAAAAAAAAGTGGCTATTGCTGATACTTCCATACAAAACTTACAGCGCAGCATAGCCCAAATACAGGAAGAGAAAAGCCAGCGGCAGGCACAACTGCAGCAACTGGAAGCAGACAGGAAAACAAAGAGCGAGGAACTGGAACAAAAGAAAGTTGATTTGCAGCAACTGCAGGACCACCATGAGTTTACCAAAGAACAGATATTCCAGACTCAAAGCGTATTAGAAGGGCTTCGCAACCAACTGGCAGAGCAAAGCAGGATACTGGACAGCAAAAAGAACGAGCATGCTTTATTAAAGAGCCTGATTGATTCGATGGAGGGCTACCCTGAAAGCGTAAAGTTCCTTCATAAAAATACCAACTGGAACCATGAAGCGCCATTGCTGAGCGATGTGATATATGTGAAGCCTGAATACAGGGCTGCTGTTGAAAATGTACTGGAGCCTTACCTCAATTATTATGTTGTAAACAATTTGGCTGAGGGCCTGCAGGCTGTCCATTTGCTGGATGACAACAAAAAAGGCAAAGCAAACTTTTTCCTGCTGGATAAATTTACCGGGGTGGAAGAGGGGCACCAGCCTGAAGGCACACTGCCTGCTTTGAATGTAGTGGAAGTGGACGGCAAATACAGCAACCTTGCAAAACATTTATTGGGCAATGTGTTCATTGCAGAAAACGAGGATGCCTTGCAAAACAGCAATGGTTCTGTAGTGCTGGAAAAGACCGGCAAATATGTAAAAGGGAAATATTCGCTTACCGGCGGAAGTGTTGGTTTGTTTGAAGGAAAGAAAATAGGCAGGGCAAAAAATTTAGAAAAGCTTGTAAAAGAAATAGAAGCCCAGGAAGCAGTTGTGAACGAATTGAAAGCTACTATCCATACAAAGCACAATGAAGTGATTGCTTACAATGAGCAGTTAAAAGAAAACGCCATCAAGCAAACGCAGCAGGACATTAATAATTTAACCAACCATGTTTTCAGCCTGCAAAACAAAATTGAAAACCTGCACCACCTGGAAGAGGCAAGCAGCAACCGTATAGAAGATTTGCAG
>CAYRRL010000498.1:0-2536 GCA_964426665.1 uncultured Ferruginibacter sp.
AGCGTATGCTTCTTACATCAAGCCCAAAGCGGTGGTTGTAATAATTGCACCAAAACTCGCCAGCATATTTACTAATGCCATACACTGTTACCGGCTCTATAATTGTTTGCTGGGGGCAATTTGCTTTTGGCGAGGTAGGCCCAAATACTGCAATGCTGCTGGGCCAAAACACCTTGTATAATTTTTCTTCCCTGGCAATATCCAGCACATTCAGCAGGCTTTGCATGTTAAGGCTCCAGGCAAGGTTGGGGTTCTTTTCGCCAGTGGCCGAAAGGATAGCCGCCAATAAATATATCTGCGTAATGTTTTGCCTTATCACCTGCACATGCAGCATTTCTTTGTTCATCACATCCAAACTAACGTAAGGGCCTGTTCCTTTCAGCAAATCATTTTCCTCCCGTAAATCGGACGCAACCACATTGTTGTTGCCATACATTTTCCTTAATGCAAGCGTAAGCTCCACTCCTATTTGCCCGCTGGCGCCAATAACCAATATTCTTTCACGTATCATAATTGCAATCGTTTAATAATACTTTAGTGCTTTAGCATTTTCAAAACTTTCGCTATGTCTTCAGGTGTGTCTATGCAATGGCTTTCATATTTTGTAACCACGCATTTTATTGCAAAGCCGTTTTCCACCCATCGCAACTGCTCCAGCGATTCGGCTTTTTCCAATGATGAAACAGGAAGCTGCGTAATTTTTTCAAGAATATCTTTACGGTAAGCATACATGCCCACATGCCGGTAATATTGATGGTGCTTATGCCACTCTTTTTCATCCACGCCTTTTATAAACGGGATCACCGTGCGGCTGAAATACAATGCTTCATTGTTTTTATTCAGCACAATTTTTACTTCGCCTTTGTCAAACAACATTTCATAGCTGTCAACTGCAACCATCTGTGTTGCCAATTCTGTTGCCTCATCTTGCAATACTGCCCCAAGTTCATCAATCTGTTCCGGTTCAATAAATGGTTCGTCGCCCTGTATATTGATGACATAATTGTATGCGTCTTCCAATTGTTGCAATGCTTCCCAGCAGCGGTCGGTGCCGCTTGGGTGGTTTGTTGAAGTCATCACAACATTGCCGCCAAAATCTTTTACATGGTTGTAAACCCTTTCGTCATCGGTAGCTGCTACAACCTTTGAAAGCAGCTTGCTTTTTGAAGCCTGTTCATATACCCGTTGCAGCATCGTCTTTCCCTCAATATCAATCAACGGCTTGCCGGGGAACCTTGTGCTGGCATACCTTGCCGGGATAATGCCTACTATCATATCAATACATCTGGGGTTACTAAATTGTCTTTGGCAGAATAAAACTGCGGCGCTATGCTGTTGCGGAGAGTGATATAATCTTTGTATGCTTCCGAAAACTTCATCCGGTGATCAACGGCCACGTCAAAATTATTGCCCATGCTCATCACAAGCTCCGATACTTCCCTCACGCCATGGTTATTGCCGCTATTTTTGGTAATGTAGTCAACAAGCCTGTTTTCTGCGGCATATTCAGAAAGCAGCAAGCTGGCGGCACGGCCAATCATAAACCTTGCGCCGCATAATTTTGCCACTGAAAAATCAAGCACATCATCAAACACAAATAATACATCCGCCGGGGAAATGCGGTGCTGGCTGCAAAAATGCATCAGTGCTTTTTCTTTGTTGGCAGCCTTGTAATACACATTGTGAAAGCTTTCCCTTTTGGCAAATGAAAAAGCCAACTGGTTGTTTTCGCCGGTAATAAGCGCCGTGGCAGGCAATTGTTTATTGGTAAGGAAAAAACTGAACCGCATCAGGTTAACGCCCATGGAGTCTGTTTCGCTGAAGCCGCTATGCCCTTCGATGTTTTTGCGGCCATCGTTGAACACGCCATCCCAGTCAAATACAAATGCCCGTACCTGTTTCAATTTTTGCTTTAGCGTGGTAGGGCTTGCTACAAATACGCCTTTAAAATATTCTTCCGGTGCTATATTGGCTTTCATAAAATTGCTGTTGGGAATATGGTGCGTATAAAGCTAAGTGATTTTGCAAAAAAGAAAGAAACAAAAAAGCCATCGTGTGATGGCTGTGTTTTCTTTAGTTGGCTTCCAGGTCCTGTATGTCCAGCATACCAATCGGTTTGCCGTTATCCGTTACCATGATGGTATCAACATTGGTCTTTTTAAAAAGTGCAGCTGCATCATTCAGTAACATACTGCCTTCGATGCTTACCGGTGTTTTATAATCTAGTGTATTTAATTTTTTGTCGAGGATGGCAGAACCATCACTCTGCAGGTGCCTGCGCAGGTCGCCATCAGTGAACACGCCTTTTACCTGCATATCCTTCCCGGCAACCACGATGGCACCGAAACCAAATTCAGTCATTTTTACGATCGCATCTTTAACATTGGTCTCACCATCTACTACAGGATTTACACCATTGATCGCTTCACTTACTTTTACCGTCATCAGTTTGGTATCACGCAAAAACTGTTCAGTACCCAATTGAGTAAAATGATTTTCTGTAAGGCCCTTTAATATTTTTAAAGGAACCGTAATA
>CAYRRL010000499.1:0-2535 GCA_964426665.1 uncultured Ferruginibacter sp.
AGCCCAACCAGCAGTTTTGTTTGCTGGGTTGTATAGCCCATAAAATTCCTGTGCAGCCTCCCTTGCTCCTTTGCAACAAATAAATCGTCTGTTGGCAATGCAAAATGGTCCATGCCCACGTCAACATACTCATGTGCGGCAAACAATTCTTTGCCTGATTGGTACAATCTCATTTTCAGTTCTGTGGATGGCAAATCATTTTCATCAAACAAACGTTGCCCCCGGCTTGCCCAGGGCACATGTGCATAGCTGTAGAAAGCAATCCGGTCCGGTTTCATTGCTATGCATTGCAGGATTGTTTTTTGCAAACTTTCTTCTGTTTGCAATGGCAGCCCATATATCAAATCAAAGTTGACAGAGTGGTAACCAATTTCCCTGGCAGCATCTGTTGCCTTTTGCACATTTTCAATTGGCTGTATGCGGTTGATGATGCGTTGTACTTCCGGGTCGTTGTCCTGCACACCATAGCTTACCCTTCTGAACCCCAAATCATATAATGCCTGCAAATGTTCTTTACTGGTATTGTTTGGGTGCCCTTCAAAGCTAAACTCATGCAATGGGTGGATTTTTGACTTAGCAAAAATGTTTTCCAGCAACTGAACCAAATGTGCCGGGGAAAAAAATGTAGGCGTACCGCCTCCAAGATGCAATTCCCTTATCACCGGTGCTTCATTCATCAACTGCAAATACAATTGCCATTCTTTTTCAATAGCAGCCATATACTCTTTTTCAACGCCATGATTGCCAGTTATTTTTTTATTGCAACCGCAATAAGTACATAGCGATTCGCAAAAAGGCAAATGGAGGTAAAGGCTGATGCCATCCCTGGCATTATTCAGGGCAAATTGCAAACTGAATATTTTTTTCCAATCCCACTCATCGATACTTTCTTTCCAAAATGGTACAGTTGGGTAACTGGTGTACCGGGGCACAGGCACATTATACTTTTGCAGCAAAGAGGATGGAATATTCATGATAGCAAAACTATCTATGTCAAAAAAAACTTTCACTGACTATCATCATAAGAAAAATTGATACTGCTCATAAATAAAAAAGCATCTCCCGGGAGATGCTTTGAACATTAATCTATTTAACTTTTATACTAATTGCCTGCGCATTACAAAATCACCAAACCTTTCGCCCTTGTTTCTTTCATTTTTGTATACGGCGAATAAGCCTTCCAGTGTTGTAAGTATTGCTTTCTCGTCCAGCGACTCTTTATATTTCGTATTAAGCCTCTCCCCTTCATGGTCGCCGCCAATATGCAAATTATACAAACCCGGAGCTGTTCCCACAAAACCGATCTCTGCAGCATACGGCCGCCCACAACCATTAGGGCACCCAGTCATACGGATAATAATATTTTCGTCGTCGATGCCATAACGTTTTGTAAGCGGTTCAATCTTTGTTAATAGTGATGGCAAATAGCGTTGTGCCTCTGCTAAAGCCAACGGGCATGTCGGCAATGCCACACAGGCAATGGAGTTTTTTCTTATCAAAGAAGCGCTTTCTGTATGTTCAATGATTTTGAATTGCTCTAATACAGACTGTATTGCCGCCTTATCTTCTTCCTTCACATCAGCAATTATCACATTTTGCGTAGCAGTAAATAGAAAATTGCATTTGCCGGTTTTTGCTGCTTCAAGCATCGCTGTCTTTAAAGCTACTTTTTCATCATCCAACACACGGCCATTTTCAACATACACAGTATAATACCACAAGCCATTTTCCCCTTTGTGCCAGCCATAAGAATCCGTTCTTTCAGTAAATGTGTAAGGCTTTGCTTCTTCTAAATCAAATCCGCAACGTTTCTCTACTTCTTTCTTAAAATTCTCAACACCCATTCTGTCAACTGTATATTTCAACCTTGCCAGTTTCCTGTCGCTGCGGTTGCCAAAATCTCTTTGCGTTGTTACTACCTCATACACTACTTTCAAAACTTTATCAAGCGGCGCATAGCCAATCACTGTTGCCAGCCTTGCATAAGTTTCTGCATTGCCGTGAGTGGTTGATAAGCCCCCGCCAACAGCCACATTAAAACCTTTCAGTTCATTGTTTTCAATGATAGCAATAAGGCCCAAATCATTGGTAAAAACATCACTGTCATTATTCGGAGGGATAGCAATCCCAATCTTAAATTTCCTTGGCAAATATTTATCAAGGTACAATGGGTCTTCTTCTTCTTTCTTATCCAATATCTTTTCTTCATCCAGCCAAATTTCATAATACGCTTTCGTTTTAGGCATCAGCAACTGGCTTATCTTATCTGCATAAGCAAATACATCCGCATGAGTCTTTGATTGCTTTGGGTGGGATGCACAGGTAACATTGCGGTTGATGTCGCCACAGGTAGCAATTGAATCTAAATTAGCTTCGTTAAATGAGCTGATAGTTGGCTTGATATGCGATTTCAAAATGCCATGCAACTGCACAGTCTGCCTTGTAGTTATTTTTATTACACCAGTTGAATGTTCATCTGCCACATTGTTCATGGCAATCCATTTTTCTGGTGCCAAAAAACCTCCGGGCAGGCGC
>CAYRRL010000500.1:0-2529 GCA_964426665.1 uncultured Ferruginibacter sp.
TAAGCATCACATATGCCCAATTACTTGTTTGGGAGGTGTTGCCTCCTTTCAGCATCACCATTGAGGAGGTGCCAAACATCTGAGAATATCCTCCCTGAAGTGCTACTTCATCGGTGAGCTTGTAGCTCATTGTAAAATCAATTTCTGTTCCTAGGGAAGAAGGCATTGAAACTATAGAGGTTGTTACTTTTTTATCCTTTATATCTGCCGCTGCGCTGAACATATGGGTATTTAATCCGAACATCAAACTTTTATAAGTATAGTTTAGTTTAAAATATCCATCAATCAATCCAACGGAGTTCAAATGATTGCCAACATAAAAATAATCCATATATCCATTAAACCTGTGGTTAGTTCCATAAAAAGGATTAAATGAATTATTGGTTTTATTTGCTGTATCGGTTTGACTTGTTCCGGAAAGTATTTCACCACCTAAGGTTGCAGAAAAATCCTTCATGATAACATAAGATATTTCAGCAGACGCACAATAAGCATTCAAATCTTTATTATTTGCATCCTTCCCGAATTGATAATAACTATAAATCAGGCCGCTTAGTTTTTCGCCTTTATATGCCCCTCTCAAGCCTGCTGTTTGTGAAAAAACAGTCATTGAATCTTTTGTTCCATCCGGATTGGTCATGCCATGTTGGTATCCATTGTTCAAAAACAAAAAACTCAGGTTTGCTTTTCCTAATAATTTATTCACCCATAAATATTGAAAGGTTTTATAATTGCCTGTTACAGAATAAACCGTTGTTTTGGTTTGCTCCTGATTTTGATTATATGCGGCTCCTACATGAATTGATAAGGTACTATCGGCATATTTAAACAAAGCAAGATCATGTCTTCTTGATTGCATCGCCCAATCTAAGCTACCGATAATTCGGTCATCATCGTAAGACAGGATCTGTCTTCCAAATCTCGCAGCTATCTTCTTATTGGGTGTTAATTCTGCATAGCCTTCCGATATTGATAACAAACTTTTACTATCAATGACCGAATTTGCAACACTTCCCCAGGTTCGTATATCCTGAACACCTAAAACGATTTTGTATTTATCAGTTTTATATTCTCCTGTCAACCTTGTTCGTTGCGAAACAAACGCTGCGGGATTCTGACTAGTATCAGCCAAAGACTGGTATCCATGGCGATATTCTCCGCGCCCCATATACTGAGGTGTAAAAGTTACCTGTCCCATAAGCTGAATGCACAAGGCTATTCCAGCTCCGCTTAACAATAATATTTTTTTCTTTTTCATAATTGTTGGTTTTATATGGTTAGCTTGGTCTCTCGCATCCTTTCTTATTATAATAGTTCCAGTTAATCCATGTAGCTATTACAAGAAATACCAGTAAGCCCCAGAAAAATCCATTAGCATTAGTAGTTGCCCCAATAACAGCACCTATGATAGAGGAAAATAAAAAGGGACCATAAGCTGCAACAGCAGCTGTCCAACCGATCACACCAGCTGCCTGACGTGGGTTGTGTTGAAAAATAATCGGATACTGACGAAATGTTGCTGCGTTTCCAATACCCGCAAAGAAAAACATACCAAGCATAACGGCAACAAACATTGGAAAAGATTCCATTGAAGTAGGAGCAACTAATCCCATTGATGCCATCATTATACATCCAGCAATTAATCCAAGTCCGGTAATTGTTGTTAGAATAGCCCCTCCGGTTTTATCCGAAACAAAACCAAACAACACCCTACTTGCAGAACCAATGAGTGGTCCATAAAAAGCATATTTCAGAGGATCGGGTGCATCCGCAAAGTTTCCATACAAACTTTTCATCATCATCGGAAAGGCAGCGGAAAGGCCGGAGAATGTTCCAAAGGTCATTACGTAAGTTATTGTACAAAACCACGTATGTTTCTCTTTGAAAATATCAAGCTGTTCTTTAAAAGAAGCTTTGAGAGGAACACTTTTTAACATCCACCAGCACAGCAAAGTGGTGATAATGAGCAATGGAATATACCAGAGCGCTGCATTCTGAAGATAAATTTCAGAGGTGCCAATAACTTCTTTAGTCTTAGGATTTATTTTTGTGAAAGTTTCAGAAGCACCGTAGATAGCAACTCCTAAAATTGCAGGTGTCATGAATTGCGCCAGACTCACGCCGAAATTTCCAATTCCCGCCTGGATTCCAAGTGCAGTTCCTTTCAATCGTTTTGGAAAAAATAAATTTGTTGAAGGCATGAATGAAGAAAAATCTCCGCCTCCAAATCCTGCTGTGAAAGCAAGTACCATAAAAACCCAGAATGGAGTTGAAGGGTCCATTACTGCAAGTCCAAATCCAATACATGGAATCAATTTGATCAGAGTTGAAAAAGTAATAACATGGCGTGTGCCGTAAATAGGTAACAAGAATGTATGAACAATACGTAAAGTTCCCGCTGCCAATCCAGGCATTGCTGCAAGCCAAAATAACTGACCTTGAGAAAATTTGAATCCTATACCTGGCAGCTTCACCACAATTGCGCTTACCATAAACCAGGTGGCAAACGATAGTATTAGTGAAACGGTT
>CAYRRL010000501.1:0-2526 GCA_964426665.1 uncultured Ferruginibacter sp.
CCTTGCACGGCGGAGGTCGCCTTTAGGGTGTGGCGCATCCTGTGTGTTTTGGTCGTTGGTGTAGGCGTGGATGGTAGTCATAAGGCCGTTTACGATGCCGCCTAATTTTTCTTCCAGCACCTGGGCCATTGGTGCCAGGCAGTTAGTGGTGCAGCTTGCACAGCTGATTACTTTTTCGCTTCCATCAAGTATGCTGTGGTTTACATTGAAAACAATTGTTTTTAAATCGCCGGTGGCAGGGGCAGAGATAACAACTCTTTTGGCGCCTGCTTTCAAATGTGCTTCTGCTTTTTCTTTATCGGTAAAGAAGCCTGTACATTCCAATACAACATCCACATCGTGGCTGCCCCATGGAATTTGCGCAGGGTCTTTTTGTGCATATATTTTTACTAAATCGCCATTTATTGTAATGGAATCATCAGAAGCCTTTACCTCTGCATTAAAACGGCCCTGGGCGCTGTCGTATTTTAAAAGGTGCGCCAATACTTTGGGGCTGGTAAGGTCGTTGATAGCAACAACATCAATGCCCTGCATGTTATAGATTTGGCGGTAAACCAAACGGCCGATTCTCCCGAAACCGTTGATGGCGACTTTAACTGTACTCATGGTTATATTTTTTTAGTTTGGTTGTGGGTGGCAAAGGTAATAATAGTGAAATAAAAAGCTCTATAATTTATTCATGAAACTTTCGGGTTTGGAAAAACTTATATGAATAGTCCATGCAAACGATATAGTTATTCGGGTTTGAACAATTTTTCATCAACCGGTTTGTTGATTTCGATTTTGCCGAAAGTAGTGCCGCTGCCAGTTTGCCCGTCGCCGCCTTCTGTTTTTGTTTGCAATGAATAGGGGAACAACACGCCGCCTGCTTCTTTGTAATCGCTGTATATAATAAGCGCTTTGCCAAAGCTTGGTTTGTTATCTGGTGTGGGTGCGCCGCCTTCTGGGTTGTAATCCCTCCTTCTCCCCATCATCATGCCGCCCATCGCTGTTGACTGCAGCAGTAAATAATTGCTTGCCTGTATCCAGTAAGTAATTTGCTTGCCTGCCTTTGTTGTTAGTTTTATTTTGTAGCAGGCAATGCCTTCCACATTTTCTTTTCCTTCAAGTTCTGCCTTATGGCCTTTGGCAACATAATCTATCAACGGCCCGGCAATATCCATTTCAAGTTCGCTGGCTGCCAATACAAGGCTGTCCATTTCTTTTGGTGCTTCCATTTTCATTGGGAAATAATTCCAGCCGCCTTTGCCAGTGATTAAAACGAAACTATTCCTGTTGCCTGTTTCAAATTCGGTTCGGCTAAGCTTGCCCTGCTCTTTTGTTATTTTCACTGTTATCTCATTGCCCATCATTTCACGGCTGCCTTCCATGTAAATGCTTTTGATGGCGTTGAGTTTTTCTTTCCCGCCACGGGCCGCTATATATTTATCAATTACCTCATCCACTGTTTGTGCACTGGCAAATTGCACACTTATTAAAAACAGGATGAAAAGCCCGAGTATAATCAGCGTCCTCATTTTTTCTTGTTTAGAAAATTAAAGATAGATGAAAAACAAGATTGCACCCATTACATTTGCGTAACTGAAAATGTTTATCATGGTGCAAAAAGTAACAGGCAAAGTAGTTGACATCCGCAATAAAAAAATATTTGATGGCGAAGTAAAATTTGATAGGGGAAAAATAATATCAATTCAGGCCATTGCAATAGCGGGTGATAATTATATACTGCCGGGGTTTATTGACAGCCATGTGCATGTTGAAAGCAGTATGCTTGTTCCTTCTGAATTTGCAAAGCTGGCCGTGGCGCATGGCACAGTTGCCACCATCAGTGACCCACATGAAATAGCAAATGTATGCGGCATGGAAGGAGTGGAGTTTATGGTTGCCAATGGTAAAACTGTCCCATTTAAATTTCATTTTGGCGCGCCGAGTTGTGTGCCAGCCACCATTTTTGAAACTGCCGGCGCTGTATTGGATTCAAACGACGTTGACAAGCTTTTGCAAAAGCCAGAGATAAAGTATTTGAGCGAAATGATGAACTTTCCCGGCGTGTTGTTTAATGATGAAGAAGTGATGAAAAAAATTGCAACGGCAAAAAAATACAACAAGCCTGTTGATGGCCATGCGCCGGGATTGAGAGGCGATGATGCAAAGAAGTATATTGATGCCGGGATTTCAACAGATCATGAATGTTTTACTTCGGAGGAAGCGCTGGATAAATTAAAATATGGCATGAAGATTTTGATAAGAGAGGGGAGTGCTGCCAAAAATTTTGAAGCATTGATTGGGTTAATGAACGAGCATTATGAAAGAATGATGTTTTGCAGCGATGACAAACACCCGGATAGTTTGGTGGAAGGGCATATTAACCAATTGTGTGCAAGGGCAGTGGCAAAAGGCATTGATGTATTTAAAGTGTTACAGGCTGCCTGCATCAACCCTGTTGAGCATTACAAAATGGATGTGGGCACGTTGCAGGCTGGCGACGATGCAGATTTTATTGTTCTGGAAGATTTGGTAAACTTT
>CAYRRL010000502.1:0-2526 GCA_964426665.1 uncultured Ferruginibacter sp.
CTGTTCCTGCTGGCATTAGAAGACAATTGCTTCATTGTTACTTCCAAATATTTGTCAGCACTGATGGCTACTGTAACGGGTTCATACCCGTCAACGCTTAAAGTGAGGCTGTCTCTTTTTACAGTGCTTGAAATACCAAAGCCGCCGCCGTTGCCAGACTTGTATAATAATCTATCAGAGTGCAGAAGTATGTTTACATTTTGCAAGTATTCGTCTTTCTCATTTTTTATTTCTCCACGCAGGTAGTATTGCCCGCTGGCAGCATGGTGCAGGCAAAATGAAATGAGAATGTAAGTAAGCAGGTTCTTCAAGAGGTAAATATTATACTCAAATTGAATATCAATTGATACAACGCAAAAATCAAGTTTCTATTGCCGATTACTCCTCCGTTAACTGGTAAATTTCTGCTAAATTCCTCCCCAGGCCGTCATAATCAAGCCCAAAGCCAAGCAGGAATTTATTTGGCACACTGAAACCAACATAATGCAAATCCAATGGGTGCTCCAAAGCTTCTGGCTTTTGTAAAAGCGCTGCAATTTTCAAAGATGCAGGCTGCTGGTTATATAATTGCGGCAAAAACTTAGTGAGCGTATTGCCTGTATCAACAATATCTTCAATGATAACCACATGCCTGTCTTTTAGCGGCTCATCCAGCCCAATAGAAGTAATAACATTGCCCGTTGATTTAGTGCCCTTGTATGATGCCAGTTTTATAAAACAAATTTCTGCGTCGCCTTTAATTGATTTGAACAAATCAGAAGCAAACATAAAAGAGCCGTTAAGGATGGCTATGAAGATTGGCTTTTTGCCTTCGTAGTCTTTGCTTATTTGTGCCGCCATTTCTTTTATACGGGCATCTATTTCTGCCGCTGTAATAAATGGCTTGAATTTTTTGTCAATTACCTGGATGATAGACATTGCAGTTTTAGTTTAGGAGTTTAGTTATGTATGTGTTTAGGCAAATGCGCATGTAATTATTTTGAAATAACCAGTTGCTGCCCAATGCTCAGGTTGTCAGACTCCAAATTATTCCACTCCTTCAATTGCTGCACCGTAATGCCATATTTTTTTGATATGCTGTACAAGCCTTCTTTTGGCTGCACTTCATGGTATTTGGTTGCTGGCTTGCCAATAGTGTTTTTTGTTTGGGCTATTGCTAACTGTTGTGCCGGCTGCAAATAAAGGCTTGCGCCTTCGCTTATTACAGTATTTCTTGTAAGGTTATTATACTTGGCAAGGTATTCCAGCTGCATGCCGTTTTGCTGTGCAATATCCAGCAATGTTTCGCCCTTTTTTGATACATGCATTGCACTCATTCCTTCTGTTGCTTTTCTTTCAATAAAAACAGGCTGGTCTTTTGCCAGCAGCCCTTCATCAGTAAAATCGTTATACTCCATCAATTTCGGCAAGTCAATATTTTGCCTTGTTGCAATTGCTAGTAAAGATGTGCCACGCCTGGCAAATACGCATTTTACATTGTTTATATAGCCAATCCTGTCGTAATCGTTACCCTCAGCAGGCAAAATATCTTTATTGCTTACATTCTTTGCTATTGAATTGGGCTCTTTTTCCTCATTATAAATAAAAGGCACCTCTTTATCATCCTCATACTGGCTTTTATCGTACTTAGGCATGTCATTTATTGCCAGCATATCGTACTGTTGCAGGTTGTATTTCTCTATATTTTGAATAATGATTGCCGGGTATTTTGGGTTAGTGGCATAGCCGGCTTTTTTAAGGCCATAAGCCCAGCCCTTGTAGTTGGCAGGGTCGAGCTGAAAAAGCGAAGCATACCGTTCGTTGCCACGCAGGTAGTTACTGTGGTCACGGTAAGATTCGTCGGCATTTTTGTAAGTACGGAAACATTCCCCCGGCGCATCGTCATCATGGCTTACGCCGCCACCGCTCCAGGAGCTTTTGCATTTAATGCCAAAATGGTTGTTTGATTTTTTTACCAGTACGCTATTGCCGTTTTCAGTTTCATGCAGGCCCTGTGCCAGCGTAACAGAAGCCGGCACTCCCATCCTTTTCATTTCCTTCACAGCAATACCCTTGTACAAATCTATGTACTGCTCAGGGGTTAATTTTTGTGCATTAAGGCTGGTTAACAAGCCAACCAATCCAGCACACGCCAATAATTTTTTAACCATCGTTTTTCGTTAAGTATAGATTATAAAGATTGTTTGGATAACACTATCTCTTCCTTATCAGCATCAGCCCGTCCCTTACGGTAAGCATCACCTGCTCTGCCCTTGCATCATTTTTTACGTGTTCGTTAAATGCTTGTATAGCCTTCGCATTTTTGCCGCTAATTTCTTTGCCCAGCACTTCGCCGTGAAACAGCACATTGTCTGCAATTATCAAACCGTTGGGGCGGATATTCGGCAAAATTAACTCGTAATAATCAATATACCCGGTTTTGTCTGCGTCAATAAATGCGATATCCCACATTTCTGCCAAAGTGGGGATAATTTTTTTTGCATCGCCCACATGCACTTTTATCTGCTTGCAATGATTTGATTTGTT
>CAYRRL010000503.1:0-2525 GCA_964426665.1 uncultured Ferruginibacter sp.
AAGTTTGAACGAATTTTCTATATCGACTCATACAGTTTGTTAAGGATGATGGTGGGGAAAAATCCTTTATCCGGCTGCAAAAATAAGTATGTAACCCCATAAAATATCAACATTGAAAAAAAATTTTTTTCCTTGTCCAGCCTGATTTTCAGCCAATTGTTTGATGTTGCATAACCCTATTGTCATGTTTTTGTAAACAGAATTGGAGCGGTGGGCAAATGGCCCATTGAACGCCCATTTGTTAAATTTTTGCAGCACATTTGCGCCATGTTCAGCAAGCTTCAACAAAAATGGAAAGTAAATGGCTTCCACTTTTTTTTAATCCTCTGCACATTTGCTCTTGGCGGAAGCCTTTGCGGCTGGCTGGGCAAAAAACTCATGTTTTATACGGGCATTGAAAAGGGTTTTGTATGGGTAGTTTCCTACATTATTTTAATAACGTTGCTTTGGCCAGTTTGTGTTTTGGTTATGAGCCTGCCTTTGGGCCAGTTTGCTTTCTTTAAAAAATACCTGCAAAAGATTTGGGCAAGAATAAGAGGCAAAAAAAAACCGGTAAGCAATATTGCCATATTTGCCAGTGGAGCCGGCAGCAATGCACAAAAAATTATTGATGCTTTCAGGGGGAATAATTCAGTAAATATTGCTTTAATAGTTTGCAACAACCCAACTGCAGGCGTGCTGCAAATTGCTGAGAAGGAAAACATACCGGCATTGCTTATTAAGAAAAAAAGGTTTGCAGAGGAAGATGCCTACCTGCCAGAAATCAAATTGCATAAAACAGATTTTATTGTGCTGGCTGGTTTTTTATGGAAAGTACCGCCGGCATTAATTAAAGCTTATCCCAACAAAATAATAAACATCCACCCTGCGCTGTTGCCAAAGTATGGCGGCAAGGGCATGTATGGCGCCCATGTGCACGAGGCAGTGATAGCAGCCAGGGAAAAGGAAAGTGGCATCAGCATTCATTATGTGGATGAAATATACGACCATGGCAAAATTATTTTTCAGGCTACATGCGCCGTAGATGAAACCGACACGCCTGCCTTGCTTGCCAAAAAAATACATGCGCTTGAGCACCAGCATTACCCCGGCGTGATTGCAAACGTTTTGCAAGCCCATAAATAACAGTTAAAACAAGAACTGCGTTTCCCCATACAGCATTTGTTGTATAATATTGCTGCTCTTAAAGTTAACTGTTGAGGTTTTTTTACAAAACATATTTTACTGCTTTCTGCTTACTGGCGTTTATGTTGGCCAAAGGGCAGCTAACTATTACCGGCACTGTATATGATTCCACCAGGGTTGTAGCAGTAAAGGGCGTGCTGGTAAAAAGCAGCGGCGGCACAACCGCTGTTACCGACTCTAATGGCCGTTATACAATTGTAGCAGTTGAAAAAGATTCGCTCATTTTTATTTACCAAAACAAACCCACATTGCATTTTGCCGTGAGCCAGGTGCCCGATATTAGCAGTTTCGATATTGCCTTGCACATACGGGTGGACGAGAAATTCAAAACACTAAAGGAAGTAAAAGTATATGCAAAAAATTACCGGCGCGACTCAATAGATAACCGGGAGCAGTATGCTAAAATATTTAACTACCAAAAGCCGGGCATTAGCGTCAATTCAAATGGCTATTCCGGTGCTGCAGGCATTGACCTGGATGAACTGATCAATATCTTCCGCTTTAAACGGAACAAACAATTAAGAAAAATGCGCCAGCGGCTGGAAGCAGAAGAGAAAGAAAAATTTGTTGACTACCGTTTTAATAAAACTGCTGTAAGAAGGGTAACAAGGCTTGAGGGGAGCAACCTTGACAGCTTTATGAAAGAGTACAGGCCCGATTATGAATTTACAGCCAACAGCAGCGTGGTGGATTTTTACCAATACATTCTGAATGCTTCTTATGAATTTAAAATGAACAGGGAAAAAGACAACATTATCGACTCCCGGTTTAACAAAGAAACCGTGCAGATGGCCAGCGGGCTTGAAGAACCAGAACTGGGTTTGTTTATGAAAAAATACAGGCCCGGCTATGAGTTTACAAAGAATAGCAGCAAGGAAGTTTTTTATCAATACATTGTTTCTTCAGCTGCAGCATTTAAAAACAGCCTGCAGGCTTTGCAAATTAAAAACGACAGCCTTCAGGCAAGCAGCAAACCATCCATTCTGCAGCAATAGCCTATATTACATAAATAAAAGAGGGGCCAGATAGAAATCAAGCCCCGTTTTAAATCCATATCCTTTGAAAAACCATTAATACCTACGGATAAAACGAAGGCTTGGTTTGTTTTGCCGGGAATTTTTTTGGGGAAGGCTACTTTTTTGGGGCCATTATAATTGCTTCTATATCCGGGTCGCCATCCAGGTTGTTCATTTGCTGCAAAATGCGCCCGTACCGGCCGGCGACATAGCGGCTCATTGGCTTTACAGTGTAAGCTTTAGGGTTGGGCAGGCAAGCGGCTATCATGGCTGCTTCTGGCCGGGTTAAGTCCCTGGCATCCTTATTAAAATAGGATTTGGCCG
>CAYRRL010000504.1:0-2524 GCA_964426665.1 uncultured Ferruginibacter sp.
ATCGCCAACAATGTCATTGCTTCGGCGTTCTTCCCATATTGGCCTAAACACATGGCACAGCATAGGCGCAGCCCCGGCCCCGGTGAATGGCGTAGGGCTTTACCACACCGCCATTTTGTACCCAACAAAAAAAGATTTGGCAACTATTGTGCAACGTTTGCAATCATTAAACTATCCTTTTACCGGCGCAGCCGACCATGGCGTATCAATAGCTTTTTACCTAAACGACCCGGATGGCAATGGCGTGGAATTGTATTGGGACAAGCCAAAAGGGCAATGGCCAATTGATAAAAGCGGCAATTTGCAAATGGTAACAGAAGCAGTGGATATGGAGGAATTTATGAATGGCGAATAGGCAATAAGAAGAACAATCAACAAAGCAGTAAATAATCATGCAAATCATCCCGGTAACTATCGGGATCAATCAAAAAATAACCATCATTTAAAAAAATCATCATCAAAAAAATCACTATGACAACATGCCTCATCGCAGCAGCCACATTAATTTCCCTGTCAGCGCTTGCGCAATCAAACACATTGTCCAAATCAACTTATTCAATTAAATACCCTTCGCCATGGAGCATAGAAGGCACGGCTGATGCAAAACAATTCACCATAAAGGCTGCGCCCGACAGCGGCCTTATGCAGGGTAACTTTATTGAAAACCTTAACCTGGTTATATATGATTTAACCAGCCCAATGAATGCACAGCAGTATGCAGATTTTTCAAAAACTACCTTGCCCCAAAAAATTAAAAGCTTCGCCATTTTGCAAAATGCAAAAGGCAGCCTTGGCAAAGACAGTTGGTACATGGTGTTTAAAGGCGTGCAGTTCAATAAAAAGCTGCAGTGGAAACAATACTACATTGTAAAAGGCGCCAAAGTCCATATCCTCACTTTTACCGCAGAAGCCACCCGGTACAAAGACTATATCAAAACAGTGGATGCCATGATGAAGAGTTATGCAGTGAAGTAAGATTTAATATTGTTGATGTAATATTTAATATTGATGAAAACAGTTTTCCCTTTTCTTGTTTTTCTTTTCTCTGCTTCCCTGGCCATAGCCCAGCAAACAAAAATTGACTATGGCAACAACCCCGATGCAGGCATGTATTACAACATAAGGGGCATACGGCTGTATTGCGAAATATATGGCAAAGGCAGGCCATTGCTCATGCTGCATGGCAATGGCGGCAGTATCAATGCCTTCAGCAAAAACATCCCGTATTTTTCAAAGCGCTACAAAGTAATGGCTGTTGACAGCCGTGCCCACGGCAAATCAATCGACAATAAAGATTCATTGAGTTTTGAAATGATGGCAGACGATTTTGCCGCTTTGCTCGATACATTAAAAATTGATTCCGCTTATGTGATTGGCTGGAGCGATGGCGGCATCAACGCCATTGAAATGGCCATGCGCCACCCAAAAAAAGTCATCAGGTTTGTTTCCACCGGCGCTAATGTTTCCACAGATTCATCTGCATTTGTGCCGCCGCTTTGGCAGCAGGGCAACGATTTTTACGAAGCACACAAATACTTCCGCCCCATTGCACAGCATGAAAAAAACAGTTGGAAATTATTTATGCTCGATTATACACAGCCAAACATCCCATGGCAACAATTAAATACAATAAAATGCCCGGCCCTCATCATGGCAGGCGACAAAGATTTGATTTCATTGGAGCACACCATTGCCATTTACCGAAACATACCCAGGGCGCAACTATGGGTAATGCCCAACTGCGGCCACGGCACCCTGCAGGAATACCCGGATGAATTCAATAAAAAAGCAGATGCTTTTTTCCGCCAGTAAAATCTTGCGGGCTAACTGCTTATTGCTAACCCAAGGCAGTATAAAACGCAACCCCGCCCAAAAAAATCCCCGGCACATTGCAGATGATAATCGGCCAGTCTTTTTTCTCCTTTAAAAAAGCATAAGCGCTCCATGCAATGCAATTAATGGTGGCGGCAAGCGGCTGCAGCACCGAGCCTTTTTCGCCCGCAAGGTTCAGCTTTATCTGGTCAATGTAAGATACATACATGGCAATAGCCATTGCCGAAGCAAACCAGCCGATATAGCTGATGTATTTTTCTTTCATAAGGATGCAGTGTTTTTACTTTTCATGCGCCAGCAAAAAATCATATTCAGGGTGGCGCTTCATGTACGCCTGCACATACGGGCAATACACCACCAGCCCCAGTTTTTTCTCTTTGGCGTATTCCAGTGCAAATTTTGCCAGTGCGCCCGCAATGCCTTTGCCGTTATGCTTTTCGGGCACCAGCGTATGCATCAATGCCAAAGCCCCCTTGTGCCAGCGGTATTCTATAAAAGCATAATCGCCGTCATCAAGCAATGTTTCAAAATGAAGGCGCTGTTCGTTGTTGGTAATTTTTATTTCCCCGTGCATTTGCTTTTGCTTAATAATTATAAAGATAGGGATGGCGCCGGAGCCTCCCGTTTTTTGTGCAATTGCACCATGCATCACCCGGTAACAGGCGTTTATTTTTGCCATTGCAAGTTGCCT
>CAYRRL010000505.1:0-2522 GCA_964426665.1 uncultured Ferruginibacter sp.
AAGGTTTGGATTCAAAAACTTAAAATATTTTGCTCCATATATAAAAGAAAAAGGAATAAAAGACTATTATGAAATCTTAGATTACGAAATTATTCCAAGAAAGGATATTTTCAAAACAAACCACTCTCTTTATAAAGACGAAAATGACGAGCGACTAGTAATAAGATTGGGTTTAAAATACCAAATAGCAAAAGGCAAGTATTTAAAGATATCAGATGGTTCAATTGGAGAAATTCCTTATCGTTACACGAATTTAAAAAACATAAGATTACCTATTAATAATAAAATCGAGGTATTAAAAGTTAGCAAAAAAAATAAATGTTCTCTGAGTTAAATAATTATATAAACAATGGACACTTCCTTTTTGAAAGAGGAAAAACGCTTTCAAAGGTGTGTAATGCACCAGAACAAGCAGCGCCTGCAACAGTTTTACCCGCCACTCAATTATCCTTACTGCCGGTTTTTAAATTTTACTTTGCATCCATAGCCGGGTTTTCGCAATAAAGGTTTTAATAATTTGGAGCCCGTTCTTCGAAAACACCGGCGGAACGGCAATACCTGTTTTAATAACCTATTAAGCTGTATAAATATTCCCTTAGTTTAATTGAAAGGCTCTTTTCATATCTTTATTTCATGACTAAACTGCATTGCCATTTCCTTCTGCTTTTATTTCTTCCTCAACTGATAGCTGCCCAAAACTTTGGCGGCAACCCTGCTTCATCAAAATGGATGCAGCTAAACAGCAGCTCAGCAAAGGTAATTTTCCCTAAAGGCTTAGACAGCCAGGCGCAACGGCTCAGCAGCGTGGTGGCAATGCTTGATACAATTACATTGAACAGCATCGGCAATAAAAGGCGCAAGTGGAATATTGCATTGCTCAATCAAAATACAGAAGCGAATGCCTTTGTAAGGCTGGCGCCGGTGGTTAGCGAACTATATATGGTGCCGCAGCAAAATAATTTTGCAACCGGCAGTTTAAGGTGGGACGATAATTTAATAATCCATGAAGAGAGGCATATGCAGCAGTTCAGCAATTTCAACCATGGCTTCACCAAAATATTTTCTCTTCTTCTTGGGCAGGAGGGGCAGTTGCTGGCCAATGGCTTAACCATTCCCAATTACTTTTTTGAGGGGGATGCTGTGTGGCAGGAAACACTGGTGAGCCGGCAGGGCAGGGGAAGGATGCCATCTTTTTTCAATGGCATGAAAGCATTGTGGCTGGCGGGAAAAAAATACAACTGGATGCAATTGCGGAATGGCTCATTGCGAAAATTTATCCCTGGCCATTATGAATTAGGCTACCCGGTGGTGCTGTATGGCTATGAAAAATACGGCAGCGGTTTCTGGAAAAACGTAACCACAGATGCGGTGGGTTTTAAGGGCTTGTTTTATCCTTACAATAAGGCGGTTAATAAATATTCCGGCAAAGCATACAGCCAGTTTACAAATGATGCCTTGCAATATTTTAAGGAACAAACGCTTGCCATTGCAGCCAAAGATAATTTTGGCTTTATAACGCCAGCGCAGCAAAATAACGTAACGGATTACCTCTACCCGCAATTTGTAAGCGACGATACTATTATCGTAACAAAACAATCTTACAGGGAGCTTAATTCGTTTTATTTACTGGTTAATGGAAAGGAGCAAAAGCTCAGGGTGAAAGATTATGTGCTGGATGATTATTTCAGCTACCGCAACGGCAGGGTGGCATATGCCGCATACAAAGCGCATCCTGTGAGGGCAAATAAAAACTTCAGCGTAATAAAACTGTTTAATATTTATACAGGCGAACAGGTGCAGCTTACAGATACATCCAATTATTTTTCGCCTGATATAAACAAAGAGGGAACAAAAGTATTAGCAGTAAAAGTGAACACAGATGGAAGCAATTTCCTGCATCGCCTTGATGCGGCAACAGGGGAGCTGATACAACAGGTGCAGAACCCAAACAATTATTTCTTTACGCAAACAAAATACATTAACAGCCACACGGCTGTTTCGGCGGTACGCAACCCGGCCGGCGAAATGGCATTGGCAAAGATTGATTTGCAAACTGGCAATATTGAAAACCTGACCGGTTTCAGTTATTCTGTTTTGGGCTATCCGCTTGTGAAAGGCGGCTTTGTGTATTTTTCGATGGCAGATGGGAAAATAGCCGACAGGGTGTTTGCTGTTTCTTTAAGCGATAAAAAATTATACCGTATTACTGGTAACAGCAATGGCGTTTACCACCCGGCAGTTAATTCGAAAAATGAATTAGTGTTTAGCGCCTTTACAGCCGATGGGAACCGGCTTGTAAAAATGAAAGCGGATCCTGGCGCAATGGAAGAAATTGCATCCACAATAATAAATAACAAACTGCCTGCAGCCGAAAAAGCAGCCAGCCAGCAGGGTGCCGGCGCATTGGATGCTTTGGTTGTGAATAATAAGCCTGTGGCAAAATACAGCAGCCTGAATGGTTTATTTAATTTTCACAGCGCACGCCCTTTTGCAGACGGGCCTGAATTTGGGTACACGTTTTA
>CAYRRL010000506.1:0-1532 GCA_964426665.1 uncultured Ferruginibacter sp.
ACTGGGCAAATTTATAATAAGATTTGATAGCCTGCAATTTATAGTTATCTGCTTTTGCCGATTCAGGGTAATTATTCAGCAAATTTTCATAAGCTATAGCGGCAGCCCTGTACTGGCCTACTTTATAATACAAAGCGGCGCCCCTCAGTTCCTTCTTTTCCAGCTTGGCCCGGCACTTGTCAATTATTTCTGTTGCCTCTGCATTCCTTGCCGATCCGGGGTGTGTATTAATAAATGTCTGCATCACCCCCATCGCTTTAGCTGTATTGGTTTGTTCAAGCTCAATTTTAGGCGACTGCTTATAAAAGCACAAAGCATGCATAAAATCCACCTCTTCCGCTTTGCTGCTGTTAGGGAATACCTCAAGGAAGCCCTTAAAAAAGTTTTCTGCATCACGGTAGTTCTCCATGTAATAAAAGCAGTAAGCATCCTTATAATACAACTCTTCAAACTTAGGCGTGCCCTTAAAAACCGGGTACGACTCTTCATACAACTGCTGTGCCAGGCTGTATTTCTTTTTTTCGAAATACTGGTCTGCCATTTTCAGCTTGTACTCGTAATCATTGCTCTTCATCACTTTATTAAAAGTGCTGTTGCATGAAAACAAAAAAACAGAAAGAATTAAACAGGCAGTAATTGTAAAAAACCTCATAGAAGGCGCAAATTTAGTGGATTTGCCCCAAAATTCATCTTTAAACAATGAACTTATTCAAGCTGCCTGTTAATATTGTTACAAAAGAAAAACCCTCCCGGAAAACCAGGAGGGCAATCATTGAGCAAAAAGTAATAAACTTAGTTTGATTTAATATCTATAGTATTAGCATCGCCGCCATCAATTACTTTATCAGTAGTAATCCTGTCTTCGCTGATGCCAAGTTTTTCAACCAGGTAGTTTTTAACAGCTTCTAATTTTTTGTCTGCTAAAGACTGGCTGCGCTTGTCAGCTTTAGGATAAGCTGTCAAAGAAATGCTGCATGCAGGCTTGTCTTTCAATTTTCCTGCTACTGAAGCGAGCATTGCTTTGTTGTCAGCGCTAAGGCTTACGCCCTTTAATGTAAGGCTTGGGTAATCTGTTGGGCAGTCTTTATTAACACCGCCAATTCCACCGCCTTCTTCAATCATTTTTTTGATTTCGCCGCAGCAAGCTGGGTCTGGGCATTTGCCAACACCATCAGCATCTACCGGCTGGCAATCTGTAGGCGTAATCAATTGCTTGTCTTTGCAATCAGGTACACCATCGCCATCAGTATCTTTAGTTACACCGTGAGAATCAACAGGGCAACCTGCTGGTGTATTTGGCTCCCTGTCCAATTGGTCAGTTACGCCATCGCCATCAGTATCATCAAATACTGGCTTAGGCAGTTTCATGTGCTTGGGGTTGTTCAACTCGCTGTAAGCATAGTCAAGTGGGTTAAGCCACCAAAGTGGTTCAACAGACTTGCCACCAAGGTTGAAGTTAACACCCAAAGAGAGGTAGTTCCATGAATCATAGTCAGAAGTCAACACAGGCTCGCCTTCTGCATGCTCCTGCC
>CAYRRL010000506.1:1542-2510 GCA_964426665.1 uncultured Ferruginibacter sp.
GTCCGTCAAGCAGGTCAGTTTTGATAAATGTGTGCCTGTCTTCAAGGGCTATATTAACCCTGCGGCTTAGCTTGTAAGCTACACCTACAAGGATAGTGCCTGAAGGCTTCAGTGTATTTTTGCCGAGTTTAGGGCGGCGTCCGCCTGCTTCAGACTCTGCTTCTGTTTCGTAGTCGTTATCAAGTGCGCTCTTAAGATCGCTTAATATCTTTTTCCTGTTGTCGTATACAAAACCACCAGCTGCATTGTATTTAGTAACAATAGCATCAAACTTTGTTGAATAAGGATTTGCGCCATCCATAGCATTCACTTTGGTATTAAACCAAGTAGCACCCAAACCACCGCCACCATATAGTGTGATGCCTGTTTTTTGCTTATGGAAACGAACGTTATTTAATGTAACAATGCCTTCAAGAGACAAATCCTGAACATGCGCTTTATAATTGTAAAACACGTTCTCTGCAGCACGTGTGTTATCCAGTCCTTCAATTACGCCTGTATTCCTGTTGCGGTTTAAAGGATTGTAAACTATCGCAGTGCTTCCACCAGCATTTACCCAAGCATTGTTGAACTTGTAGTTAGCTGCTGGCTGCCAGCTCATTCCTTTGGCAGTACCATTAACATATTGCAAACGCAACGAGAAAATGTAGCCAAATGCTTTTCTTACATGTGCGCCAAAGCCTAAAGTTGGGAACTGTGCCGGGATGTCGCTGCTGGCCGTGAGGGCACCAACTGACACGCCCACTTCCCACATATTGCGTGGCTTGGCCGGGAAATTATATGTGTTGTTCCAAAACTCGTTCTGCTGAGGCATGCTCTTTGGAGAGATAACAGAAGAGTCATAGATACTGTAGCCTGAACCAGAACCGCTTGGTGCCTGGGCGTAAGCCGCAGATGTCATCAGGGTAATGAGCCCTAACAGTAATTTGTACTTTTTGCTTGCCATAAATGATTATTGTTTAATTTCT
>CAYRRL010000507.1:0-2502 GCA_964426665.1 uncultured Ferruginibacter sp.
GACGAGGATGTTACAAAAGGCTTGATGAAAAACTATGAGTCAACCTTAACGCTGTTAGGGGAAGATGCCCAACGTGAAGGCCTGCAAAAAACGCCTGAGCGTATTGCAAAAGCAATGCAGTACATAACACAGGGTTACCAGCTTGATGCACATGCTATTTTAAATTCCGCAAAATTCCATGAAGATGTAAGCGAAATGGTTATCGTGAAAGATATCGAACTTTATAGCATGTGTGAGCACCACATGCTTCCCTTTTATGGCAAGGCGCATGTTGCTTACATTCCCAACGGATGGATAACAGGCCTGAGCAAAATTGCAAGAGTGGTGGATGTATACAGCCGCCGGCTGCAGGTGCAGGAAAGGCTGACAACACAAATATTGGATGCCATAAAAGAAACATTAAACCCACTAGGCGTAGCGGTTGTAATAGAGGCAGCCCATTTGTGCATGATGATGAGAGGCGTGCAAAAGCAAAACTCAGTTACTACTACATCTGCTTTTTGGGGGGAGTTTGAGAAAAATGAAACAAGGAGTGAGTTTGTGAAGCTGATTAGTTCTAAGCTGCATTAGTTTTATTGTTAATTAGTTTATTGGTTTATTTGCAAGTAGAAAATTCTATTTTCAAATAAACTTTTTTATTGCTCCGCTTTCAACAGAAATAAAATAAGTTTGCCATCTTCAATTACCAATCCAAAACAAACTCACTATGGCACATGCGTATATTTTTCCAGGGCAGGGTTCTCAATTCAGCGGCATGGGAAAAAACCTGTATGAGGCAAATTCATTGGCTAAAGAATTATTTGAGCAGGCTAACTCAATTGCAGGTTTCCGTATTTCTGATATTATGTTTTCGGGCACTGATGAAGAGCTAAAGCAAACAAACGTTACGCAGCCTGCTGTTTTTTTGCATTCTGTTGCAGCGTATAAAACGATTGATGGGGCAAAACCAGATATGGTGGCAGGGCATTCGCTCGGCGAGTTTTCGGCATTGGTGGCCAATGGCACATTAAGCTTTGAAGATGCTTTTAAATTAGTTTCAATCCGGGCAAAAGCTATGCAAAGGGCATGTGAAATAAACCCTTCCACCATGGCAGC
Organism: uncultured Ferruginibacter sp.; assembly: GCA_964426665.1. Taxonomy (GTDB): domain Bacteria; phylum Bacteroidota; class Bacteroidia; order Chitinophagales; family Chitinophagaceae; genus Ferruginibacter. The sequence continues at coordinate 1,096 of CAYRRL010000507.1, forward strand.
AGTGCTTGCTTTGGCAGATGAAAAAGTGGAAGAGGTTTGCACTAAAGTAAATAACGAAACAGGCGAAGTGGTAGTGGCAGCAAACTACAATTGCCCGGGGCAGTTAGTTATAAGCGGAAGCATCAGGGGCATTGAAATTGCCTGCGAGCAAATGAAAGCAGCCGGGGCAAAAAGGGCATTGGTATTGCCTGTAGGAGGCGCATTCCATTCGCCGTTAATGCTGCCTGCAAAGGAGGAGCTTGCCGCTGCCATTGAATCAACAGTATTTAAAGCGCCTTTATGCCCGGTATATCAAAACGTGGTTGCAAAAGCAGTAACCAACCCCGATGAAATAAAAAAGAATTTAATAGAACAACTTACCGGTGCAGTTAAATGGACACAAAGCGTGCAGGCAATGATTGCTGATGGCGCAACCCGTTTTACAGAAGCTGGCCCCGGGAAAGTATTGCAGGGTTTGGTTCAAAAAATAAATAAGGAAATGTTGGTGGATGGAGTGAGTTAAATTTTTTTTACTACGGATTTATTTTATAACCCGTTTCCCGGCTCCGCTCAGGACGGTCAAAACCTGGCAACCAATTTCAAATTAATCAACCTTGGCGTAAGCCTGTTTGGTATAGCATAAGTGGTGTTGGAAAAATCTTTTATCAACTGGTAAGAAATAGTGTTGGCCCGGTCAATTAAATTAAACACTTCAAAACTTGCCCAGATATTGTCAAAGCCACGGAACGGGTTGTGGCTTCTCCTATTGCTTTTTTCGCCAAGCAGCAGTGCGCTGAAACCAATGTCAATCCTGATATAAGGCTCAATTACCAAACCATTGCGGTAGCGTGTGCTGTTAGGTATGTTGTAAGGCATGTTGCTTCCATACAGCATATTCAAATGCACGCGGAAGTTTTTATTGGTAGATAAATAGTCCTGCAAAAACAAACCGATTGTAAACATTCTGTCGGTAGGGCGGCGCAGCCAGCCCACATCCTGCTTTGCACTGTCAACCACTACCTGGTCTGCTGTTTTCGGCCCAATAACTTCGCCTGCTGCATTCAAATACTGGTAGTATGTGTCGCCCTCAATGTTTTCTTTTGTTTTCATCAGCCCAATGCTCAGCCAGCTTTCGGCATCCTTTACCAGTTCAGTATAAAACCTTGTTTCCAGCCCATAAGCATAGCCCTTTGCATTGTTGTTGCCAAAGTAGCGTACCCTTACATTGTCTATATCGTATGGTATTAAATCGCTGATGCTTTTGTAATAGGCTTCAGACGTGATGCGGAATGGCCTGCTGGCATTTTTAAAATTGTAGTCAACACCGGCTACCAGTTGAAAGCTTTTTTGCGATTTTACTTCGGTGTTGAGCGTGCCGTTTAATTTTCTCAGCTCACGGTAAAAAGGCGGCTGGTTATAAATACCGGC
>CAYRRL010000508.1:0-2500 GCA_964426665.1 uncultured Ferruginibacter sp.
AGATAAGGATGTATGGGTTCTGCAATTCAGCTTCCATTTTTTCGCTGTTGGTAACGAAGTATGGAGATACATAGCCCCGGTCAAACTGCATACCTTCCACCACGTCAACTGTGGTGTCAGTGCCTTTTGCTTCTTCAACAGTAATAACGCCTTCTTTGCCTACTTTTACGAAAGCTTCGGCAATCAGTTTGCCAATTGTTTCATCGTTGTTAGCAGAAATAGTAGCAACCTGCTGTATTTTTTTGCTGTCGTTGCCAACAGTTTGAGATTGTGATTTCAGGTTTTCAACCACCAATGAAACCGCTTTGTCGATACCACGTTTCAGGTCCATTGGGTTAGCGCCTGCAGCCACCATTTTCAAGCCTTCGCTGATGATTGACTGAGCCAATACAGTTGCAGTAGTAGTGCCATCGCCTGCAATATCAGCAGTTTTAGAAGCTACTTCCTTCACCATCTGGGCGCCCATGTTTTCAATAGCGTCTTCCAGTTCAATTTCTTTTGCAACGGTTACACCGTCTTTGGTTACCTGTGGGGCACCAAATTTTTTCTCGATAACCACATTGCGGCCTTTGGGGCCAAGCGTTACTTTTACTGCGTTAGCTAAAGTATCAACGCCTTTTTTCATTTTATTCCTTGCTTCAATATCGAAGTATATTAGCTTTGCCATGTTATTTTAGATTTGATGATTTGAAAATTTGATGATTTGAAAATTGGGTTTGTCGACTTGGGGGGATGGCTTCATCAGCACATCTCCAAATCTTCAAATTACCAAATTAAACAATTGCAAGAATATCGCTTTCCCTCATAATGAGGTATTCGCTCCCTTCAATCTGGATTTCCGTGCCGGCATATTTGCCATACAAAACCGTATCGCCAGCTTTTACAGTTACGGGTTCGTCTTTTTTGCCGGGGCCAGCAGCTACTACTACGCCACGCTGTGGTTTTTCTTTAGCAGTGTCGGGGATAATGATTCCGCCAGCAGATTTTTCTTCGGCAGCAGCCGCTTTCACAATTACCCTGTCGTGCAATGGGGTAATGCTTACTTCTTTTTTTGCCATAATTGTATTGATTTTTGTTGTTTTGATTAATAAGGCCTGCAAATGTAGGCATCTGCTACCAGCTAAATCCATACCATCCCTGCAATCGGGAATTCTTGTCAGTAAATTGGTATATGGCTGGCAGTTTTAGGGGTTGGGCTGCGCCAAATTTTCATTTTATTGCCGTTAAGGCACCGGGCAGTTAAGCCGGCTTAAGCCAATTGGTACAGCTTTATACTTTTAAATAAAAACGCCTCAGCGCCTTAACGGCACAAAACAATTACCCTACATTTGCAGCCTGAATAAAAAAGGATGATAAGCAGGAGAAACATACGGGTGAAAGTGATGCAGACGCTTTATACCTCAGACAGCATCAGCAAGGATGCCGATATAGCAGAAGCCAAAAAACTGCTGAAAAAACAATTTGAGCAAACAAGGCAACTGTTCCTGTACCTCACTTATTTCATTACAGAAACCGCCCGCTATGCCGAAAAAGATGCAGCCAAAAGGGCAGGCAAGCACCTGCCAACCGAAGCAGACTTAAACATCAATACCAAAATAGCCGGCAACGAGTTGCTTTGGAAAATACTGGAGGAACCCACTTTTAAAGCAGACTGTGCCGATATAAAGCCTCAAAATATAATTGATGAAGCGCTGCTGAAGAAAACCTACGAAGCATTAACTGCGGCAGAAGAATACAAAGACTATATCAGCGTACCGGCAAGGGACAAAAAAGCAGAGAAAAATATCCTGCAATTTATTTTTACTGATTTGATGCTGCCCAACGAAGATTTTACAGCACATGTGGAAGAGCGCTTTATAAATTGGGACGATGATGCCGAAATGATGAATGTGCTGATGCAAAACAGCCTGCAAAAACCGCAGCATTTTAACTTTGCTGAAATAGTGAGCCAGGAAAAACTGGAGTTTGCCAACAGCCTTTTGGAAACTGTGATTGAAAAGAAAGAAGTGAGCATGGAACTGCTGAAGCCCAAATTAAAAAACTGGGATGCAGAGCGCATTGCAGCACTGGATTTAATCATTATCCAAATGGGCATTTGCGAATTCCTGTATTTTGAAACAATCCCAACAAAAGTTACTATCAACGAATATATTGATTTGGCAAAAGAATACAGCACGCCACAAAGCGGCCAGTTTATCAATGGCATATTAGACAACATACATAAAGAACTAACGGCACAAGGGAAAATACAAAAGAAGAATTTTAAGAACAGTACTTTGTGAGGCATAAGGTGCAGGCTTTAAGGTAAAAGGTTTAAGGTTCAGATATTTTAGTTATGAAAAAATATTTATTGATTATTACAGCAACAATTGCTTTTACCAGTTGCGATATAAGAAGGCACGACCAGGTTTCAGACGACTCATTAGCAAGGGAAGAAAAAGAAAAAAAAGAAACCGCAGAAAAAATTTTTGGATTCGAAGCACCGGCAATCACAAGTTCT
>CAYRRL010000509.1:0-2492 GCA_964426665.1 uncultured Ferruginibacter sp.
AATAATACTGTTTCTCATTATGCTGGTGTGCAAATATAATCTCATTTTACTGTGAAGGAATAAGGCGCTGCTGTAAAACACAAAAGGGCGCTGCAAGCCCTTTATAAGATTTTAAAACAAACTTATTTAGCAGCATACTTTATTCCTATACCAAAGCTTTTGCCCGTAAACCTTGAGCCATAAGTATTGCCAAGGTAAATAAATGGCCTCCAGTCAAACGATACAGCTAAAGGCACATTGTTTATTTTATAATCAAGGCCAGCTATTGGGCGAAGGTAAAAACTTGTGCCGCCTTTGTAGAACGATAGTGAGGGGCCGGCTCCCACATAACCCTGCAACCCGGTTTTGGCAACCAATTCTTCCTGCACCTGATAAAACCCCTGCAAAGTAACACCTCCTCTTCCAAACAGCATATCGCCTTCAATAGCGCTGCTTTTCCCGAACTGGTGTTTAATAGCAGGCCCAATCATCAATGTGTAGCTATTTGTAAAATCGCTTTGGAGCCCCATTGCAGTTGTATACACTTGCGCAGAGGCTTGTGCAAGGCAAAGCATGGTTGCAATAAAGGGTAAAAAAAAGATTTTCTTCATACTGTTTTTATAGTTCTTGCCGAATATATCACTTCCACAAATAAAAAGGATGCTTCATCAGCATCCTTTTGCAAAAAAATATAACGAGCTATTAGTTAATACAATATTTAAACCCAAGCCCAAATGCCCCGCCATAAAACCTTGAGCCATACGAACTGCCTAAGTATATTGATGGCCTCCAGTCAAACGACAAGGCTAAAGGCACATCGTTTATTTTATAATCAAGGCCAACCATCGGGCGCAGGTAAACCCATGTAAAGCCATTGCCAAAACCCACGGATGGGCCGCCGCCTAAATACCATTCAAGCCCCTTTGCATTGGGGATCTCCCTTTGATACTGGTAAAAAGCCTGCAGGTATGTTATCCCGGTTCCAAACAATACCTCGCCTTCGATGGCACTGTTGTCTTTGAAAAAATACTTTATACCCGGGCCTACAGCTGTGCTGCCTCTGCCAAAATCAAGCTGAAGCCCAACTGCTGTTTTGTAGCCTTGTGCTTTACTGGTAGCTGTGCAAAAAACAACTAACGTAAATAGTGCAATACAGATTTTTTTCATAATGTTTATTTTAGTTGGTTAGTAGTGCTGCAAAAGTATGCTAATTATGCAATAGCCGCCTCACCATACATTTCTTCTTTCAGCTCTTTTACCCTTGCATCCTCAATGTACTCATCATACGTCATCAGCCTGTCTATAATCCCTTTGGGCGTCAACTCAATAATACGGTCAACAGTGGTTTGCATAAACTGGTGGTCATGTGTTGCTATCAGCACAATGCCGGGGAAGCTGATACAACCATCGTTGAAAGCAGTAATGCTTTCGAGGTCCAGGTGGTTGGTTGGTTCGTCAAGCATTATCAGGTTAGGGTTTTGCAACATCATGCGGCTTATCATGCAACGCACTTTTTCGCCGCCGCTTAATACATTGGTTTGCTTTTTTATCTCATCGCCGCTAAACAGCATTTTGCCAAGGAAGCCACGCAGGAAATCTTCATCCACAGTTTCCTTTGTATTAGGCGGCACAAACTGCCTCAGCCAGTCCATCAGGTTGTCGCTCTTTTGAAAATATTCGCTGTTGTCGTTAGGCAAGTAAGCAGAAGTGATGGTTGTGCCCCACTCGTATTTGCCGCTGTCTGCCTTCGCCCTGCCATTGAGTATTTCAAAAAACATAGTAACAGCCAGCGGGTTCCTGCTTATTAAACCTATCTTCTGCCCCTTCACAATATCAAAAGTAACATTGCTAAACAAAACATTGCCATCCAATGACTTGCTTAGTTTTTCTACATTTAAAATTTGATTGCCGGATTCTCTTTCAGGCTTAAATATAATGCCCGGGTATTTACGGTTGCTTGGCACAATATCTTCAAACACCAGTTTGTCCAATGCTTTTTTACGAGACGTTGCCTGCTTCGATTTGGATGCATTAGCGCTAAAACGGGCGATGAATTCCAGCAAGTCCTTCTTTTTCTCTTCCATCTTCTTGTTCTTGTCCGTTGCCTGCCTTGCTGCCAGTTGGGAGCTTTCGTACCAGAAAGTATAGTTGCCAGTATACACTTTTATTTTTTGCTTGTCCACATCTGCCACATGTGTGCACACAGCATCCAAAAAGTGACGGTCGTGGCTCACCACCAACACAATGTTTTCATAATCTGCCAAAAAGTTTTCGAGCCAGCTTATGGTTTCCACGTCAAGGTTGTTGGTAGGCTCGTCCAGCAACAATATGTCGGGGTTGCCAAACAATGCCTGCGCCAGCAATACCCTTACTTTAATATTAGCAGGTATATCTTTCATTAACTGCTGGTGCATCTCGTCTTTCACACCCAGTTCGCTCAGCAATTGTGCAGCATCGCTTTCAGCCGTGTAGCCACCCATTTCACCAAACTCATGCTCCAGTTCGCCTGCTTT
>CAYRRL010000510.1:0-2480 GCA_964426665.1 uncultured Ferruginibacter sp.
TATCTCATTGCTTGCCAACCTATTTGGCTTTTTTTGAAAGCCAGCAAAGTAACGAAAATACAGGCACTCTTGGTATGTGGCTGCTGCAAGGTGCAATGCTTTTGTAACTTACGCCACTTCCATCCTCAAAATACCCTCTTGGGGGTATTGCCCTTCCCAGCGGTAAAAAATAACTTTATGCCACTAAACCATCATTAAACATTAAAAATGAAAAAGTATTTATTACTTGCCTGTTTGTTGTTTACAGGCATTGCAGCCTCTGCCCAGCCAGCCGCAAAAGAGTGGGCAAAAAAATTCCCCGGAAATGTAAAATGGTACCAGATTTCTGATGCAGGCATATTGGTTGTTTGCACAGGCGATGCCCTGTATGGCCTTGACCCGGAAACAGGCAACGAAGCGTGGAAGATTGACAAGCTCGATGATGTGAAAGAAGAGAATTATGACCCGGTTGAAGGCACTCCGTATGCGGCATTGATTAAAAACAAGTTTATGAAAGGCATTGAGCATACCCTTATTGATGTAGCTACCGGAAAAATTGTTGCCAGTTCGCCAGATTTCGACATTATGAACATTGTAAAACGCATCCATATTAAAGAGCTTAATGCAATGATGCTGTATGGTTTTGGCAAAAGCAATGGCAAACCTACAATGGTGATGTTTTCATTGGCGGATGGCCACAAAATTTGGGAGCAAAAAAAATTATTTGAAAAAAACAGCGAAGAAGTAGTGAGCAATGGCTTATCGGTTGATGATGGCATTTATGTAGCCACTACAAAAAACATATATAAGTTGAACCCGGCAAGCGGCGAAGTAATATGGAGCCAGGACAGGAAAACAGAAAAACCAGTAGCCGCAACTGTAGAAAGCAAAGGCCTGTTTGGCAATAAAAGCAGGGCTGACCTTAGCAGTAATGCCACTTCATCAAGCGCCCAGTTTTTCCTTCGCAACAACGATAAAAAAAGAATATGGTTTTGGAACCAGGAGGCATTGTTTGCCTTTAACCCTTCTGATGGGAAATTGGTAACTAAGGAAGTGGAACTGGAGTCGCCTGTTGGGTATATTTTATATGATACACACGGCATGTTGGTAGCCACTGCTGAAAAAACCCAAAAAGATATGGCCAATCAAAATGGCGGAGGCGGCGGGGGCCTGCTTGGCAAAATAAAAAAGAGCTCTGCAAGCGGCAAAAACAGGGCAACGCTTTTATGCATCGACCCCGAAACAGGCGACAGCAAATGGAAAGACGAAATTGACTTGAAAGGCGATGTGAATGCTTATAAACTAATTGGCAACAAATTAATTTTAGCAACACAAAAAGACAATGGCGATAATTACATCAGCCTTATTGATTTGGAAGCTGGCAAATCTGTAACAAAAAAGCCATTATCAATAAATGGCAACATAAGAGATTTGCAAATTGTGCCGCAAGGTTTGTATTACCGCACCAGCGATGAAATAAATATACTTGACGTGGAAAGCGGCGATAAAACATGGAAGAAAGGCTTTAAAGTAAAACAATGCGTGGGCGACAATGCCAATGACAAATTAGGGTATGTATTTGCAAATGACATTATCTATAAAGTGGATTTTGAAAAAGGCGATATACAGGAGTGGATAAAGGATGTAAAATTTGAAGGCAAAGAAGACCCAACAAGTTTGCAAGTAAGGGGAAATGGCATATTAGTAACATCAGAACAAAATGCCAGCTTGTTTTCCACAGATGGAAATTTAGTTTGGCATTCATTTAATAAAGCGCCGGGAAGAACATTAACAGGAAAAATGTTGAGTGGACTTGGCGGGCTTGCCGCAACAATGATGGCTGCAGGTGAAATGGCCAGAAGTGCACAACTTAGTTATGCCAAAGGCTATTATGGCAGTACCGACCCCGCCTTAGACAGAGAGATTAAAACCGCTAATGCGAATGCTGCTGCATTTGCTGGCGCAGCTTCCTCCAGTTTTGCATCTATTGGCAAGCGTTTCAAAGCCACAAGGCAAGCGAATGATTTTATGGCTGTAATGACGGTGCTTGGCAACAACAACCAAAACAGCAGCGCCGGCTGTGTAATTGTTAGCAAAACAGACGGAAAAAATATTTCCAGCATTTTGCTTGGCGATAAAACACCTGATTATAAATTAGACGAATTAGGGAGGATGATTTACCAGAAAAGTGAGAATGATGTAATAAAGGGCTTTAAGTTCTAAATCACAGAAACTAAAACAACCAGTGGTTTACGGCTCCCAATTTTTTTGGGGGCCGTTTTTTAATTAGAAGATGCCCTCTTGATTTTCAATTTGCCGAACCTGTTCTTTACATCGTCAATAGCTTTATACAAATCTGTTTTCTTTTCCTTATTTTCAAAAAGGTCAGTTTGTATCGCTTCATTGGTAAGCTCACTCAGTCTTACGCCAAGCAATCGTACAGGTCGCCCTTTTTTATACAATTGATGAAACAGTTTTTTTGCAACAGGAATAATTTCATC
>CAYRRL010000511.1:0-2475 GCA_964426665.1 uncultured Ferruginibacter sp.
TAAAACAACCAACATGAATGATGTTGATAGAGTAAAGATAACAATATTATTTTAACATCAAAATTTAAAAGAGAGAAATTTATTGGTTGCAAAAGGCTTTTTTAGGGATAACTGCCCACGTATTCATAGGCATGGGTTTGCTGTATCCGCAACCGGCTGAAACCTTTAACAGGCAAAGGTTTCATAAAAACTGGCTGGCTTTGCAACCCATACAAAAGGGTTGTTTTTCCAAAAATAATGTGCCTTGTATTACAGTAGTTTTTGCCAGGTTACTGGCTGCCATAACAAAAAAACAATGCCACCAGCCCGCTACCTTTGCCACATGCAGGCAACCCATCGCTCCATTATAAAAATGCTGGGCCAGCAACCAAATACGGTGCAGGATATACTGGCTGTGGAAGAGCCGCTGCAAATACAGTTGCAGGCAAACTATAGTATTAAAAACATAGCAGTAACGATGCGTACGCCCGGCAACGACGATGAATTGGCAGCAGGTTTTCTTTTTACCGAAGGCGTTATTAAAAATAACGGCCAAATAGCTGAAATAAAGCTGGCTGGCGGCAACAATTCTATCGTAACTATGAAAGAAGGCGAAACCCCATTGTTGCGAAATACTGAGCGGAATTTTTACGCCACTTCAAGTTGCGGCGTATGTGGCAAGGCAAGTATTGATTCTGTGAAAACAGCAATCCCATTTGCAAACGAAGTACATTTTACTATTAATGCCAGTATTTTGTATTCTTTACAAGACAGCCTGCAAAGCAGGCAGCAAATTTTTGAAACCACGGGCGGGCTTCATGCAGCGGCATTGTTTGATGGGAATGGAGAGTTTATTTTGCTTAGGGAGGACGTAGGCCGGCACAATGCACTCGATAAACTAATAGGCCATTTTTTCCTGCAAGGCAAACTTCCCTTATCAAACAAAGTGTTGCTGCTTAGCGGAAGGGCAAGTTTTGAGCTAATTCAAAAAGCAGCAATGGCCGGCATAAAAATAGTAGCGGCTATTGGGGCCCCATCAAGCCTGGCAGTGCAATTGGCAGAGGAAAACAACATAGCTTTAATTGGTTTTTTGCGGCATGATAAATTCAATATTTATTGCAATAGCCAACGTATAATAACTGAATAATGAAACTAAGGATAAAAGGCAACAGTATCAGGCTAAGGCTTGCAAAAGCAGAAGTAGAGCAACTATGCAAGCAGGGTTCCGTAGAAGAACAAACCAAGTTTGGCAATACCATATTTATTTATTCATTACAGAAAATTGATACCGGGAATATAGAAGCAAATTTGTGTAATAATCAACTGATTGTTTCTATCCCCTCTAAATTAATTGAAGGCTGGGCAACAAACAGCACTGTGGGTTTTGACAACAAGAATGCCAATGGCGAAATGCCCTTTTTATACATTCTTATTGAAAAAGACTTCAAGTGCATTGACAACGCTTTGGAAGACCAAAGCGATAATTACGAAAACCCAAAAGCCTGCTAAAAATGGCTGCCAATAAAAAACATGCTGACGGTGCTGAAAACCCTGAAAAACTTACAGGGCTAAAGCGTGGCAAAATTAAAAAAACTGCTGCTGGTTTGCCGGCTGTTATTAATAGCCTGCAGCAGGTGTTTGAACATGCAGGCATTGCAAGAGGCACAAAAGCGTTATTAAAACTTAACCAAAAAGATGGGTTTGATTGCCCAAGCTGTGCCTGGCCCGACCCGGACGATGAACGCAGCAGCATTGCAGAGTATTGCGAAAACGGCGCTAAAGCAGTTGCCGAAGAAGCAACAGCAAAAAAATTGGACGCCGGTTTCTTTTCATCGCATTCAGTTGAAGAGTTAGCTGCATTGAGTGACTATGAAATAGGCAGGAAGGGCCGCATTGCCCAGCCAATGTATTTGCCGGAAGGCGCATCGCATTACCAACCGATTGAATGGGAAGATGCTTTTAAAAAAATCGCATCGCAGTTAAACGCACTCCCCTCTCCCAACGAAGCTATATTTTATACCAGCGGCCGCACCAGCAACGAAGCTGCATTTTTATACCAATTGTTTGTAAGGGAGTACGGCACTAATAATTTGCCTGATTGCAGCAATATGTGCCATGAAAGCAGCGGCACCGCATTGAATGATACACTAGGCATTGGCAAAGGCTCCGTTACATTGGATGATTTTTATGAAGCTGAAGCCATTGTCATTATGGGCCAAAACCCGGGCACCAACCATCCACGTATGCTGACGGCTTTGCAAAAAGCAAAAGCCAATGGCGCCATCATTATTTCTGCCAATCCTTTGCCGGAAACAGGATTGATGGGTTTCAGCCATCCCCAAACTTTGAAAGGCTTGTTGCATATTGACACAGCATTGACAGATATTTTTTTGCAAATAAAAATAAATGGCGATATGGCTTTGCTGCAGGCAGTAGAATATTTTTTGCTGCAGGAAGAAAAAGCAAAGCCAGGAGAAGTTTTCGATAATGGCTTTA
>CAYRRL010000512.1:0-2456 GCA_964426665.1 uncultured Ferruginibacter sp.
ACATTGTGCCGAAAAATAACTTGCTTGTTTTCAATTAGTTACAAAATGCCAAAAGGCGCTTTTGTCTATTTGGTGGAAGGTGTTTGTAAAATATGGAAGGGAGATCGTGGTTTGTTATTACAAATAAGTATAAGTGTAATGATTATTTCCCTTCAAACTCATACACATGCTTATTCACATCGCCTGTAATTTCCTTGCAGTTGCAATTGCCGCCCCATTGTTTTGTTCCGTCGGCAAAATGTTCGCATTTCCATATCGGGGCTTCATGTTTTATTTTATCAATTATAAAACGGTTGGCTGCATAGGCTTCGCTGCGGTGGGGAGAGGCTGTGATAACTACAACGGCGGTTTCTGATACCGCTACTTTGCCGGTGCGGTGCACAGCAGTTGCTACCGTAAGCTGGTACTTTTGCTTTGCATCTTGTAAAATGGCAGCAATCATTTTTTCTGCCAGGCTTTCATTTGCTTCGTATTCTAAATAAACGACTTCTTTGCCGTGGCTGCTGTCCCTTGTTTCGCCGCTGAACAAAACAACAGCGCCAGCTTTTGGGTGGTGCGCCATTGCAAGCAACGCAGGCATGTCAATAGTATGTGCTGATAAATGTTCCATAATTAACCGCCGCTGCTTGGTGGCATAATGTGGATGTTGTCTTCTTTGCTTAAAACAAAGTCATTGTCAACAAAAGAATCTCTTACTGCATAACGGCTGCACGATAAAACAGCAGCAGCTTCAGGTTTTCGTTGCGCCAAAAAATTATTCAACTCCTGTATTGTAGCTAATTGTTCATCCACATTAAACTCTTTCTCAAAATAATCTTTTAATGATGCGTAAGTATAGATTTTCATAAAAGTAAAAGTTGAAATTAAATAGGAAGAACTTATAAATCATCATTCACAACTCATAACTATCCTCCTATATGCAACATGCTCAAATCGCTGCCGGTAAATTTTACTGCCTGCTTCTGGTTCATTGCCTGCTGCAATTTACTGATTAATGCGGCTTGGCTGTCGCTGCTGTTTAATGCGATGGGGTGGTTGCTGCTGAGGCACCCGTAAATATTGCCGTCGCTGTCAAGGCGCAGGCGGTTGCAGTCGTGGCAAAAAGGCTCGCTTTCATTGGCAATAATGCCGAATGTGTTTCCATCTGCGGTTTGCCAGTAATTAGCTGTGGAAGCTGCAGAACGGCTTATTTTTTTAAAGGAATATTTTGCACTGATAGTATTTAATATTTCTTCCTGCGTAAATAAATATTTATCAGCATTGTGGTGCAAAAAACCCATTGCCATTATTTCTAAAAAACGAATGCTAATGTTTCTTTCAAAAGCAAAACCAAGCAAGGGGATGATTTGGTTTTCATTAATGCCTTTCATTATTACAGCATTTATTTTTACTGGCAGGCCTGCAGCAATTGCAGCATCAATGCCGTGCAGTATTTTTTGCACGCCGTTGCGCTTGCTCATTAAAAAGAAGGCATCTTCATCAATGGCATCTAAAGAAACATTTACCGATTGCATGCCTGCTTCTTTTAAGGGCATTGCCAAACGCTCCAGCAAAAAGCCGTTAGTGGTGAGTTTTATTTTGGGGATGCCTGTTTGTTTTAAGCCTTCAACCAATGGCACTAATTCATGGTACAGCAATGGCTCGCCACCGGTAAGCCTTACTGTTTCTAACTGAAGTGCCGAATGCAATTGCTGTATTTGCTGCAATAGTGTATTGGCGCTTACACTGTGCTGGAGTGCATTGTTTTCCTTTACCTCATCTTCGCCCATGGTGCAGTACACACAGCTAAGGTTGCACTTGCTCAGCAAGCTCACTCTTAAAGTTTTAAATTCTCGGTTGTATTTGTCTGTTACCGGCATTAAGAAAAAACTAATTTTACGGCTGCTATGCAAAGTACGGCTGAAAGTATGTAACGCACTGTTGTTAGTTGAAATTTATGGCTTCCTAAATAAGCACCTGCCAAACCGCCAGCCGCGGCGGCGGCTATCCATATATACGATGTGTTGGTGAAACCAATAAAGCTATGGCCCGCTGCCAACAGCCCGGCAACGGAATTGCATACGATAAACAAACTTGATACTGCAGCAGCATCTTTTGTATTGCCCCAGGCCAGTAAAATAATAACGGGGCTTAAAAAAATACCGCCGCCAATATTTAAAAAACCTGATGCCAGCCCAATAACAGCACCCCAGGCCATCGCCGGCAATAACTGCAATTCTTTTATTTCGCTTTTTTCTTTTGGGGCATTTGACAACAGTCGGATGATGGGGAATATCAATGCAATGCCTAATATCAGATTATATAGGTGTTCGCTTGTTTTAAATTGTGAGCCAATGTATGCAAAAGGTATGGATGTAATTAAAAACGGCCAGGCTAATTTCCATTTAAAATATGTCGAAGGATATCAGTTCTTTAGCATTGATTAATGCAGCAGAACTCGGTGGATCTCCACTTAA
>CAYRRL010000513.1:0-2437 GCA_964426665.1 uncultured Ferruginibacter sp.
GCGCCCAATACACTCAAAACTTTTGGTGATGAGTTTGTAAGCGTGGAGCATTTGTTATTGGCATTAGTGCAGGGCAATGATAACTCTGCAAAACTGTTGAAAGATGCAGGCTTAACTGAAAAGGGTTTAATAGCCGCAATAAAAGAATTGCGAAAAGGCTCTACCATTTCTTCCCAAACACAGGAAACGCAGCATAATTCATTAAACAAGTATGCAAAGAATTTAAATGAACTGGCCCGTGCCGGCAAGCTTGACCCAGTTATTGGCCGTGACGAAGAAATAAGAAGGACACTCCATATACTTTCCAGAAGAAGCAAGAACAACCCAATATTAGTTGGCGAGCCAGGCGTTGGTAAAACTGCTATTGCCGAAGGCCTGGCCATGCGTATTGTAAACGGCGATGTCCCTGAAAATTTAAAATCAAAAGTTATTTATGCTTTGGATATGGGGCAATTGATTGCCGGCGCAAAATATAAAGGAGAGTTTGAGGAGAGGCTGAAGAGCGTGGTGAAAGAGGTAACCTCAAGTGATGGAACTATCATTTTATTTATTGATGAAATACACACGCTTGTTGGGGCAGGTGGCGGCGATGGCGCCATGGACGCAGCCAACATTTTAAAACCTGCATTGGCAAGAGGTGAATTGAGAGCTGTGGGTGCCACAACACTTAATGAATACCAGAAATTCTTTGAAAAAGACAAAGCGTTGGAAAGGCGTTTCCAGAAAGTATTGATTGACGAACCAACAGTTGAAGATGCTGTGTCTATTCTCCGTGGCTTGAAAGACAGGTACGAAACCTACCACCATGTATTGATAAAAGACGAAGCAATTATTGCAGCAGTTGAATTATCCCACAGGTATATTACCGACAGGTTTTTGCCCGATAAGGCAATTGACTTGATTGACGAAAGCGCTGCCAAGCTCCGCCTCGAAATGAATTCGATGCCGGAAGAACTGGACAAATTAGAAAGGCAAATCCGCCAGCTCGAAATTGAAAGGGAAGCAATCAAAAGGGAAAATGACGAAGCAAAGTTGAAAGAATTAAACACAGAGATAGCCAACCTTAGTGTACAGCGTGATACTTTTAAGGCCAAGTGGCAGCAGGAAAAGGAAGTGGTGGAGAAAATACAATCTGCAAAAAGCGAAATCGAAAACTTAAAACTTGCTGCAGAAAAAGCTGAGAGAGAAGGCGAGTATGGCAAAGTAGCAGAGATACGCTATGGCAAAGTGCAGGAGCAACAAAAAATAATTGACGGTCAAACAAAGTTGCTGGATGAAATAAGCGAAAAGCGCCTTTTGAAAGAAGAAGTGGATGCAGAAGATATTGCTGAAAGCATTGCCAAAGCAACCGGCATCCCTGTAATGAAGATGTTACAGAGCGAAAGGGAAAAATTATTGAAACTGGAAGACGAACTGCACAAAAGGGTAGTGGGGCAGGATGAAGCCATTGAAGCAGTAAGCGATGCAATCAGGCGGAGCCGTGCTGGCCTGCAGGACCCGAAGAAACCAATCGGCTCATTCATCTTCCTCGGTACAACCGGTGTTGGTAAAACAGAATTGGCAAAAGCACTGGCAGATTACCTGTTTGACGACGACAGCATGATGACCCGTATTGACATGAGCGAATACCAGGAAAAACATTCTGTGAGCCGTTTGGTGGGTGCCCCTCCGGGCTATGTGGGGTATGATGAAGGCGGGCAATTGACCGAAGCCGTCCGCCGCAAGCCATACAGCGTGGTATTGCTGGATGAAATTGAAAAAGCCCATCCGGATGTTTATAATGTGTTGCTGCAGGTGTTGGATGATGGCCGCCTTACTGATAACAAAGGGCGGGTGGTGAATTTTAAAAACACTATCATCATCATGACCAGCAATATGGGCAGCCAGGTGATACAGGACAATTTTGAAAAAATTACTGAAAAGAACCGGGAAGAAGTGGTGGAAGCAACCAAGGCAGAAGTTATAAACCTGCTCCGCCAAACCATACGCCCCGAGTTTTTGAACAGGATTGACGAAATCATCATGTTCCAGCCGCTCATGAAAGACGAAATAAGGGGCATCATTAATATCCAGTTAGGCCAATTAAAGGGCTTGGTGGCAGCCTCCGGAATACAGCTTGCGTTTAGCGATTATGCCCTCGACTATTTGGCAGAAAATGGCTACGACCCCCAGTTTGGCGCCCGCCCGCTAAAGCGGCTAATTCAGAAAGAGGTTGTAAACCAGCTAAGTAAGCGTATCCTGGCCGGGGATATTGATAAGTCTAAACCGGTATTGGTGGATGTTTTTGATGGCGTGGTGGTTTTTAGAAACGAAGTGCCTGCCACAAAAACAAAGGCTTAACTGCAAAAAAATTGTTAAGAACTGCCAAAATGCCCTGATGTTGATTTCGTGTTGAGGAAAAAGTTATTGCTGGTTTTTGTAAAGTGGAAAAACTGTT
>CAYRRL010000514.1:0-2436 GCA_964426665.1 uncultured Ferruginibacter sp.
CGTACGCCATTGTTTATGCTGGAGGCATTATCAAAAATGTATATTGAAATACACAATAAAAAGAAATTCACGAAACTGAAAGAGCATTTTAAATTGCTGGAAGATGGGTTGGGCGCTATTGATTATTACGGTGCCATTGCAAAAAATTTAGCGGGGAATAAAAAAATCCCAAAAAATATTTTGCAATACCTGCAGGCACAAACAAGGGAAAAAATACAACACTTGAATGTTGTGCTGGTTGAAAAAAAATGGATTGACTGCAACAATCAGAGAATACTAAAAATAAAGAAAAAACTTTCTGGTGCAGACTGGCTGACTGAAGAAAAAGAAACAGCAGCTATTGAATCATTTTATCACAAAGCAGTTGAAAGCATCATTGAGTTTACCCACAGCACGGCTTACCATTTTGATAACATGGAAGAAGATGTGCATGAACTTCGCCGCAAACTCAGGTGGCTTAGCATTTACCCACAGGCATTGCAAGGCTGCATACAATTGGCAGGCAACAGCAAAACTGCCAAGCGCCTTACAAAATACCTTACAAAAGAAATTATAAACTCCCCATTTAATAAAATGCCCGATGCCGGCAACAGCAAATGTTTTTTGCTGCTTGATAAAAATTATTTCCTTTCGCTTAGCTGGATGATTGATGCATTAGGGAAATTAAAAGATAACGGATTGACTATTGTTGCTGTAAAAGAAGCATTGCAGCAAACAGAAAATGCAAACGAAGCTGCGGCTACAAAAAAAGCTTACCAATTGCTTGGCAGCAAACAAACCAAAATGCCTGTGCTTTTGAATGAGGCAGAAGCTATTTGCAAAACATATTTTAAAGAGAAGAATTTGCAGCAGCTTGTGGTGGGTGTTGGGAAAAAGAAATAACCTCCCCTAACAAAACTTATATTTCTCCTGCCAAAGGTTTTGCTATTTTTAACGCATGATAAGTGTAAGCATTGCAGAAGACCTTCCCGAAATAAGAACCACACTGGAGCGCCTTATCAGCAGCCAGCCCGATATGCTGCTGCTTTCTTCTTCTGCCAGCGGCGAGGAAGCTGCGGTTTCTATTCTGCAATCGCAGCCTGATGTAGCAATAATGGATGTAAACATGCCCGGCATAAACGGCATTGAGTGCATAAAAAAAATTGCTGCCGATTGCCCGCATACACAATTCATGATATTCACCATTTATGAAAACGATGAAAAAATTTTTGAGGCGCTTGCAGCAGGCGCCAGCGGCTATATGCTGAAAAAAACACCAGCCGAGAAAATGATTGAGGCCATTAAAGACCTGCACCATGGCGGCAGCCCCATGAGCAGCATGGTGGCCCGTAAAGTGCTGGGGCATTTTAAACAGGATAAATCCACAGGGCTTGATGTACTAACTAACAAAGAGAATGAAATACTCGGGCTTTTGGCGAAAGGTTACTTGTACAAGGAAATAGCTGCGAAGCTTTTTATCACTACGGGTACCGTAACACAGCATATACATAAAATATACGACAAGCTGCATGTGAGCAACCGCACAGAAGCGATAAATAAACTGCAGGGATCATAACTTTTGCAGCAAATAAACCTTACTTTACACAAAGTATTTTCAAGCCATTAACCCAGCCTTAAGAAAGCAACCATCCTTTCCTACAGCGAACACAATAACCCTGTGACCGAAACTGCAAGTTTTATTCATTCCTTTAAAACCACTATATGGAAAGGTTTGTTACCATTTTTTATTATTTCTTCCAGGGCATACTTTTTTTTCAGGTATTGTTCCTCCTCGTGTTTTATGCATACACCAAAACAAAGGAAAGTTTATATTTCGGGCTGTTCCTGCTGTTTACCGGAATCAATTTCTTTATTTCTACCCCAAGGCTATTTTTTGCCGATAACGATGCGGCGCTTGATTCATGGTGGTTTAAATTGTTCAACATTCCGCTTGTAATGATGGGCAACCTTTTTTTCACCTTGTTCCTCAGGGATTTTTTTGGTTCCCTCATTAATAATAAAACACTTTCGCTAATAATAAAGTATGCCCTAATCATCCTGTCCCTGCTGTTCATCCCCTTTATCCTCTTATACATTTTCAATAAGCCAACCAACATGGTTTTCAACATAGTAAATTTTGTCGGCATGGCATCCTGTGTATGGATGACAGTTATCATTGTGAAGAAAAAAATGCGGTATGCCAATTTGGTTGCCATTGGGTTTGGCTGTTACATTGCAGGCAGCATACTCACTTCAGCTATGCTTATAACCCAGATGCAGGGTGTTTACCACCACCTGTTGATTGACACATACCCATTGTTTTTTGTAAAATGCGGCATATTGAGCATTACTGTTTGTTACATGATAGCTATTATAAAAAAATGGTATTACCAGCAAAAAGAGCTTGCTTCCGAAAAATTTGAATCTGCATTAATGGCTGAAACAATGAAAACCCAG
>CAYRRL010000515.1:0-2427 GCA_964426665.1 uncultured Ferruginibacter sp.
ATGAACAGCATACGCCTTCGTGTATGGGCGAACCCGCCAGCAGGATGGAACAATGCCGCAGACGTAGTTGCTAAAGCTGTAAGGGCAAAAAATCTGGGCATGAGGCTGATGGTAGATTTTCACTACAGCGACGATTGGGCCGACCCGGGCAAACAATACAAACCTGCGGCATGGGCATCGCTTGGTTTTGCTGCACTTAAAGATTCTGTATCTGCACATACAACTTATGTATTAAACCAATTGAAAATGGCAGGTGTTACCCCGGAATGGGTGCAGGTGGGCAACGAAACAAATGACGGCATGTTGTGGCCCGACGGCAGAGCCTCTGCCAGCATGGCCAATTTTACGCAATTAGTAAATGCTGGCTATGACGCATCGAAAAGCATTTTCCCTTCTGCAAAAGTAATAGTGCATCTTTCAAATGGGTGGGACAATAGTTTGTTCCGCTGGATGTTTGATGGATTAAAAGCAAATGGAGGAAGGTACGATGTGATTGGCATGTCATTGTACCCAACATGGGCTGGCACCAGTTGGGCAACTGCCAACCAAAATTGCCTCGCCAACATGAACGATATGGCGAACCGCTACAACAAAGAAGTAATGATTGTGGAAGTAGGCATGCCATGGGACAATGCCGCAGAATGCAAAAATTTCCTTACGGACATTATTGCTAAAGCAAAAAAAGTAGCTAATAAAAAATGCCTCGGTGTATTGTATTGGGAGCCGCAAGCTTACAACAACTGGAAAGGCTATACATTAGGCGCTTTTGACAACAGCGGCAAGCCAACTACTGCATTGGATGCTTTCAAATAACAACCAATGAAAGAAAAAATAAGCAGGGTTTTTAATGAAAAGTTTTCTGGCAACCCCCTGATAGTACAATCCCCCGGGCGTATAAATATTATTGGCGAGCATACAGATTACAACGATGGTTTTGTTTTGCCGGCGGCTATTGACAAAGCAATTTATGTAGCTGCTGCAAAAAGACATGGCAACGGAATACATTTGTTCGCTGCCAACTTTAATGAATCCTTTCAAACAAGCATACAGGAAATACTGCCTTCTGCCAACTGGCACACTTATATATTGGGCATAGTTGACCAGCTTTTAAAAAACAACCGTTCAATCGGCGGCTTTAGTATGGTGATTGACGGCGATATCCCTGCAGGTGCAGGGCTCTCCTCCTCTGCCGCATTGGAATGTGCTGTTGTGTTTGCATTAAATGAACTATTTGAATGCCGCATTGATAAAATGGCAATGGTGAAAATGGCACAAATGGCAGAACATAGTTTTGCTGGCCTGCAATGCGGCATCATGGATATGTTTGCCAGTATGTTTGGCAAAAAAAACAATGCTATAAAATTAGATTGCCGCTCATTGGAGCATGAATATATTCCTTTACAGCTTGAAGGCTATAAATTAATATTGCTGAATACTAATGTAAAACATTCGCTTGCTTCTTCTGAATATAATGTGAGAAGGCAGGAATGCGAAGCAGGCATATCATTAATGCAGCAACGCTACCCACAGGTAAAAAGCCTCAGGGATGCAAACAAACAAATGCTGGATGAATGCATACAGGATGAATTGATATATAAGCGCTGCAAATTTGTAGTGGAAGAAATTGAAAGGCTTAACGATGCCTGCAATAATTTGCAGAAAGGAAACTTACAAGCGCTTGGCAAAAAAATGTTTGCCACACATGAAGGGCTGAGCAAAGACTATGAAGTAAGTTGCAAAGAGCTTGACTATTTGGTGGATACCGTAAAACAAAACCCGGATGTTTTAGGCGCCAGGATGATGGGTGGCGGCTTTGGGGGGTGCACCATCAATATCGTGAAAGAGGAAAAAATTGACGAACTCACTCAAACAATTGCCCCGGCGTACAAAACTGCAATGGGCAAGGAGTTATCATTTTATATTGTACAAACCAGCGATGGCACTTCTGTTATTTGACAGCCTTACCAATTCATAATTTTTTTGATAGCAGGCACCAGCCCGGCAGCCATTATTTTATCATCTTCAATAGAAGGGTGCCCACAGCCACGGGGGTTCATCGGCGCAAAGAAAAAATGTTGTATTGGCTTTAATGGCTTTGAATTTTTATTTACATCATCTTCAATGATTGTGAGGCACTCTTCCAGCAACTTTCCATTTTCCCCATGCACCATCGGGCTGTTTAGCAATACAATTTGTGTGTTGGGATAATGGGAATAAACCCTGCTGATAAAAATTTTATAGTCAGCGATGAATTTATTTATATCAAATGGCAAACGAGGGGAACCATCACCATCAGACATATCATTAGTGCCTAATGCAATTGTGACTATATCCGGAACAAAACTTTTGAAATCCCATTTACTGGCAGTATCAGTATTCAAAAAAGTATTCCCATATTGTTGAGGCATCGTTGGCCCATCTGTATCC